>JBLIIL010000020.1:0-31114 GCA_047634755.1 Methylophilaceae bacterium | reverse complement strand
ATACACTAGGCGCTAAACAGGTAAAAGTGGCCGTTTTAGTGGATAAAGAACTCAATAAAACAAAATCAGTCACAGCTGACTACATTGGTATCACAGTCCCCAATCGATATATCTTTGGTTGTGGCATGGATATTAATGGCTGGTGGCGCAACCTACCGGCTATTTACGCATTAAAAACATCATGACTACAGTGCTCGTAACAGGCGGTGCAGGCTATATAGGATCACATGCTTGCTTGGAACTGTTGAATGCCAACTTTGTCGTGCTTGTATTAGACAACTTTTGTAGCAGTAAAGCCACGTCCATTCAGCGCGTTGAAAAAATAACAGGAAAATCCATTACGTTAATTGAAGGTGATGTGAGGGACAAAGTCACCTTGACGGCATTATTTTCTGACCACCAGATTGATGCAGTCATGCACTTTGCTGGATTGAAAGCAGTGAGTGATTCGGTAAAGAATCCACTTGCGTATTATGATAATAATGTCATGGGTAGTATTACCTTGCTTAAGGTAATGTCTGAATTTTCGGTCAACAATATCGTGTTTAGTTCCTCGGCTACTGTCTATGGGTTCTCTGATGATAAGCCTATTCCGGAAACGGCACCACTTAGTCCGTTTAATCCTTATGGACATAATAAACGCATGGTTGAGCAGGTGCTAGCGGACGTTAGTATTGCAGAACCAAGTTGGAATATTGCTTTGCTACGCTATTTCAATCCTATAGGCGCGCACCCTAGTGGCGAAATTGGTGAAGACCCTAACGGTGTGCCTAATAACTTAATGCCTTATGTATCGCAAGTGGCGGTTGGTAAGCGCGAATGTTTAAGCGTGTTTGGTAATGATTATCCTACTGTTGATGGCACAGGCGTGCGAGATTACATTCATGTGGTTGATCTCGCGCTAGGTCATGTAGCTGCGTTAAATAAGCTAATGCAAGGCTGTGGCCTGCTCACGCTGAATTTAGGCGCAGGGCGCGGCTATAGCGTGCTAGAGTTGGTGCAAGCTTTTGAAGCATCAACAGGCAAAAAAATTCCATATGAAATTGTAAGTAGACGCGCAGGTGATATTGCTATTTTCTTTGCCGATGCAAGCTTGGCAAAGCAAGTGTTAGGCTGGGAAACCACAAAAACATTAGAAGATATTTGTCGAGATGTTTGGCGCTGGCAAACGAAAAATCCAAATGGGTATTAAAGCAATCAGTTAAATGATGTTAGTGACTTGTAAAGGTTTAGTCAAAATACAAGCCACTGGTTATAATGGTCATAGTTATACGTAAACCATAAAGCCGTTAATATTTAACCGCTAAACAACCAATGAAAAGCCTACATGCCAAAGAAGAACACTTCTAAACGCAATAATGATCCCCATGCGCAACGCGAAGCGGCGCAATATGAAACACCTTTGCCTAGTCGCGAACTGATTTTACAAGTCATTACCGAACAAGGTGTTCCTGTTGCTTTGAAAGACTTATATGCGATATTAGAAATCGCTGAAGAAGAGCAAGAGATTTTAGGCCGTCGGCTCAATGCCATGGAGCGAGAAGGGCAAGTGATGCGTAATCGCAAAAACTTGCTTTGCTTGCCTGAAAAAATCGACGCCATTGCAGGTGTGATTCAAGGTCACCAAGATGGCTTTGGCTTTTTAGTCCCTAATGATAAAGACAAGAATCCAGATGATGTCTTCTTGTCGAATAAACAAATGCAACAAGTCATGCATGGTGATCGTGCGATGGTGCGTATTAATGGTTTAGATCGAAGAGGACGGCCAGAAGGCGCGATTGTTGAAGTGCTAGAACGCATGAATAAAACAATCGTCGGTCGCGTGATGCAAGGCACTGGTGTGACCGTTGTTGCTGCTGAAGATAAACGCATTAACCAAGACATCTTGATTCCATATCATTTGGATATGGGTGCTAAGGTAGGGCAGATTGTTGAAGTTGAAATGACTGAGCAGCCTTCCAAGCATGCTCATCCAATGGGTAAAGTGATTCAGATACTTGGTAACTATGCGGATAGCGGCATGGAAATCGAAATTGCGTTACGCAAACATAAATTACCGCACCAGTTTTCACCTGCCGCAATAAAGCAAGCGGAAGCGATTCCAAAAACAGTACAACCAAACGATTATAAAGAACGCATTGATTTACGTGAGTTGCCTCTGATTACCATTGATGGTGAAACGGCACGTGATTTTGATGATGCCGTCTTCGCAGAACCGCAAGGTGCTGGTTGGCGCTTAGTAGTGGCGATTGCAGATGTGAGTCACTATGCGACGCCTGATGATGCATTAGATAAAGACGCCATAGAACGTGGCAACTCTATTTACTTCCCACGACGTGTGATTCCGATGCTGCCAGAAGCGCTTTCGAATGGCTTATGTTCATTGAATCCTGATGTGGAACGACTATGCATGATTTGCGATATGCAAGTCAATGCGGATGGTATCGTTGACAGCTACAAGTTCTATCCTTCAGTGATGCTATCTAAAGCACGGATGACCTACACCAAGGTCGCTGATATGTTGGAAAATCCTAATGGCGACACGGCGAAAGAGTATGCCCATATCATGCCGCATGTACAAAACTTGTATGCGCTATACCAAGCAATGCTCGTTCAGCGTAAGCAACGTGGTGCGATTGAGTTTGATACATCAGAAACCATGATGATCTTTAACGATGAAGGCAAGATTGATAGCATCGTGCCAACTTCACGCAATGAAGCGCATAAAATCATTGAAGAGTGTATGTTGGCTGCCAATGTTTGTGCAGCTAGTTACCTAGAGGCGAATAAACACGCTGCCGTTTATCGCGTGCATGAAGGCCCTAGTGCTGAGAAGTTAGAGTTATTAAGAACCTTTATGAGCGGGTTTGGCTTTAGCGTTGCTGGTGGTGATAAACCACACGCAAAAGACTATGCCAAGTTGATGAGCCAAATCAAAGGTCGTCCAGATGAACAGCTATTACAAACCGTCTTATTGCGCTCTATGCAGCAAGCCGTTTATAGCCCAGATAATCAAGGCCATTTCGGTCTAGCATATGAAGCTTATACGCACTTCACATCACCGATACGCCGTTATCCTGATCTTTTAGTGCATCGCGCCATTAAAGCGGTGGTCAATAAAGAAACCTATAAAGTAAAAGACTGGGCTGCCTTAGGCACGCATTGTTCGCTTACAGAGCGCCGTGCGGATGAAGCCAGTCGGGATGTCACGAACTGGCTGAAGTGTTATTACATGCAAGATAAAGTCGGCGAGGTGTTTGAAGGTACCGTATCAGCTGTCACTTCCTTTGGTGTATTTGTCGCCTTGGATGATGCTTATGTCGAAGGCTTATTACACGTCACCGAGCTAGGTAATGATTACTTCCATTACGAAAAAGCACTCCATGAGATGGTCGGAGAACGCACAGGTGCTAAATACCGCCTAGGTGATAGAGTAACTATTAAAGTCGCGCGTGTAGACCTAGAGACAACCAAAATTGATTTCAGCTTAGTCAACAAACAAGGCAACTTGGAGCTTGCTGGCGACAGTAAAGGTCAAAAAAAACCTGCTGTACGTCAATCTAGAGAGCCTAGAGGCAGATCAGATAGCAAGCCAAGCGGCAAACCAAAAGACCTGCCTAAAAAATCAGGTGGCCGTAAACCTAAAGCTACAAAACCAAGCAGTAAAAAATCAACCAACAGTCGCAAAAAGTCGACTAAAAAGAAAAGATAAGCAATGAGCGATTCACGCATATTATTTGGCTTTCACGCCGTCCAGAGCCGCATGCGGCAGCATGCAACCAGTATTCAAGAAATTTTAATCGACGAAGGACGAGTCGATCCACGTATGAAGGATATATTAAAGCTTGCTGAAGTTTCTAACATACGTGTGATGCAGGTTGAACGCGATAGACTTGACGGCATGGCTGGCAGAAATGGCCGTCATCAAGGGGTGATTGCGCGTGTCATTGATACGCCAATTCCATATAAAGACATTCATGATGTTTTAGAGTCAGGCTTAAAAGAACCACCATTTTTCTTGATTCTTGATGGTGTAGAAGACCCGCACAATCTAGGTGCTTGCTTACGTGTCGCTGATGGTATGGGCGTTCATGCAGTCATCGCACCTAAAGACAGAGCAGTTGGTTTAAATGCCACTGTGCGTAAAGTAGCGAGTGGTGCGGCAGAAGCTGTACCGTTTATCTCAGTGACTAACCTTGCTAGAACAATACGTGAGCTAAAAGAAGCGGGTGTATTCGTCATTGGTACGACAATGGATTCTGAGAGCACATTGCTCAACACTAAGTTAGATGGTCCAATTGCATTGGTTTTAGGCTCAGAAGGCGATGGTATCCGTCGTTTAACCGCTGAAAACTGCGATGCATTAGTGACGATTCCAATGTTTGGCTCAGTTGAGAGTTTGAATGTCAGTGTTGCTAGCGGCATTTGCTTATATGAAGTACGTCGCCAAAGGAGTGCAGGTTAAGGTTTTGATGCTAGGTGAAATGGTGGCTAGGCTCTGTGTAACGTTTTTCTTTTTGTTGTTAACAGTGCAATCTTTCGCAGAGGAAGGTTGGCTGATTGCAACCTCAAATGAAGTGCTTAACCTCAATGAAGCCATCTCTTTAATGGTCGTTAAACCCAATGACGAAATAAGCTGGCCAGAAAAGTTAAGTTTAACCCTTTCCAATCAAGTGGGTAGTGAAGTCGTAGAGTTGCTCGCGACAACAGAAAAAAGCAGCACAAGACGTCATTACAAAGGGAGGGTCACATCACCATTTAAAGGTGATGTGCTTGCCCAGCTCACCAGCCAACCCTCTAATCGTTTGTTAATGACTGCTAAACGGCTTGATGTATTTTCAGAGGAAGCCTTCACTGCCAAGTCATTACAAATGACACAAAAAAATGGTGAGCAAGGGCCAAAAGTAGCGAAAACCATCTTAATTCCAAAACCAAAAGAAGAACGCACCATCAGTGCGAATGAACCTTTATATTTTATTGTCGGCTCTAGTGATGAGAGAGATTTTGACGCAAGGTTTCAAATTAGTTTCAAATACCGGCCATTTGACCCGGGAGCAAGAGTGGCAACATTCATCCCCTATACAAGTAACTTGTATTTTGCTTACACGCAAACCAGCATTTGGGATCTAGACAGTAAATCCAGCCCATTTAAAGACACCAGTTACCGTCCCAGTGTGTATTACAACTGGGATGAAAGTGACAAAGGGATTAATCCAAGTAGCTGGAAATTTGGGCTAGAACACGAATCAAATGGACGCGATAGCGATGAGTCTCGCTCATTGAACATCGCCTTCATACAACCCAGCTGGAGTCTTGACTACTCAGGCGGCAAACGATTTACCTTCATGCCTAAAATTTATACTTATATCAAGAAGTCAGATAATCGAGATATTCAAGAATATCGAGGTTATGCTGACTGGATAGCGCGATACGGCCGTGATGATGCTGCCATTTTAACGGCGATGTACCGCCAAGGGACTAAAGGCTATGCCCAAGGTCAGATTGATTTATCGTACCCAATTAGCGATAAAATATTTGGTCGCACAGGTACATTCCTACACTTCCAACTACTCGGTGGCTATGGTGAAACCTTGATTGATTACAATAAAAAGAGTGAAACACAGTTACGGGTTGGGATTTCATTGGCGAGGTAGTGATTTTAGTAAGAGTCGTGATTGGGGTTGGTTGCATACATTTAATTTTACTCTGCCCACAATTATTCAAAGTAAAGTAACCATCCTATTTATTACCCACCAATTGCCTAAAGGCTTACAGGTAGATGAGGCGATGGTGTTGGGTAAGGCAAATGAGCCTGTGGTTAAGCGGGTAAATGAAAATAAAAGTAAAGAGATGGATGCATGAATTTTAAGAGTCATGAAAAAAAAGAAATCAATCGAGTCTGACCACAGTGATTACTGTGACGTAAGCGGCTAATGGCAACTATGCAAATAACATGACGACCATAACCTTGGCCGTGATGGCGGCTACCCAACTGTTGATACCGTATCAGTGGCGGCCTCACATGGAAGAGCAACAGCCCAACTATGGCCAATTTGAGTATCACCAACAATACTTGTACTGCACTAACACAAGGTGGATTTACATGGCGCCTGCCTACCGAAGTTGAAGAATTAGCACGGAACACCAACTTCTTCTTCTGGGCGTCGACGACTGATACTTTTATCCTTTACATGGCGGTCTACGCAGATAGGAGCTATTCGATCTGGAAAAAAACCCTGGCATTGACGTGACGTGTGTTCACTAGAGCCTTGATTTTTAAAGTCTGAAAAATGATGGAATCTGCGTTTCTGGATTGACCAAGGCTTGCCAACGGCACACTTCCATGCCATGTTCAAAGTGCACCAATCCAATTTTAGTAAAGCGGCACTTATGAGGGGTAGCGCCTGTTGTTTCTAAATCTAAAAAAGTAATGATAGGTAGCATAAATTGATTGTAATGGTATATTGATTATTGTTACAATAATCAAATGAATAATGACATTAAAACACAATCAAGTCGTGGTGGTAAACGCATCAATGCTGGTCGTAAAACAGGGACAGGTAAGTTTGGCGAACCAACAGAAGTAGTGCGTGTTCCTACCAGTCAAAAGCCTATTATTGTTGACTTCTTAGCAGCATATCAGCATAAGCAACAATTAGAGGAAGCTATTGATATTAGTTCATTGATGTTACCAGCTTTAAATCACAAAACGCTCAATATTCCGCTGTTTACTTCTAAAGTACCAGCAGGCTTCCCTTCGCCAGCAGATGACCATGTTGAAAAGAGGCTGGATCCTAATGAATTTCTCATTGATCAAGCAGATGCTACTTTCTTTGTGACAATACAAGGTGAGTCTATGATTGATGTTGGGTTAATGCCTGGTGATAAAGCAGTTGTTGATCGCTCTAAAATGCCGAGTATTGGCGATATTGTATTAGCTGTTGTAGATGGTGACTTCACCATTAAAGTGCTCAACTGTGGAAAAGATGGTAGTCCTAAATTATTGCCTGCTAACGCATCAGGTAAATATCAGCCAATCGAAATCAAAGAGAATATGACTTTTGAAGTTTGGGGTGTTGTTACAGGTTCATTTAGACGTTTTAAATAGATCACATTATGCGTAACATTGCATTAGTTGATGTAAACAATTTTTACGTTAGTTGTGAGCGTGTCTTCAATCCTAAACTACTCAACAAGCCAATCGTTGTTTTGTCCAATAATGACGGATGTGCAGTTGCGAGAAGTGATGAAGTCAAAGCATTAGGTGTGGCCATGGGAGCGCCTTGGTTTAAGCTCAAAGATTTAGCAAAGCAGCACAATATTTTAGCTTACTCATCAAATTATGCACTGTATGCTGATATGAGTAATCGGGTGATGTCGATACTTAAGCATTACTCACCTGATCAAGAGGTCTATTCAATCGACGAGTCATTTTTAGACCTCACTGCGTTTAAATCAAAAGATTTAGTCGAGTACGGACAACAAATGCGGCAGCAGATTAAACAATGGACAGGCTTACCTGTTTGCGTTGGTATTGGTTCAACTAAAACGTTATCAAAGCTGGCTAATCATTGTGCAAAAAAACGTCCAGACTTTAATGGTGTTTGTAATCTAAATAGCATGGCACCTGAGACAATTAACCAAATATTCACTGAGATTGATGTCGATGAAGTGTGGGGTGTTGGCAGAAAGCTCGTGCTTAAATTGAATGCGCTTGGTATCAATACTGTATTAGATCTTAAGCGAGCCAATCCAGAACGTCTACGCCAGCAATTTAGTGTTGTCATGGAAAAGATCATCCGTGAACTTAATGGTATTGTTTGCATCGAGCTGGAAGAAATTACGCCACCAAAACAGCAAATAATGAGTTCAAGAAGCTTTGGTTATTCAGTTACTGATTACAATAGTTTAGCTCAGTCGATAACCTTATATATAAGCCGTGCTGCAGAGAAGCTACGACGGCAGCAATCTTATGCTGGAACAGTTTATATCTTTATTAGAACGAGTCCATTTAAACAAAATGAACGCTTCTATAGCAACGGCAGATCGATTTCCATGCCTAGCCCAACCGATGACACTAGGAAGCTAGTTAACGTCGCACTATGGGGATTAAAACAGATTTATGTACCTAATTTAGGATATGCAAAGGCTGGCATTATGCTTGGAGAGCTTGTCGCAGCCCAAGGTATACAAATAGACTTATTTAGTGCGCAAAAAAACACACCCAAATCGGATCGGCTCATGGCTACGCTGGATAGCATTAATAAGAAGATGGGCAAAGAATCAATCAAACTGGCCAGTGAAGGATTTAGCCGGCCGTGGAAGATGAAGCAGGGCAACAAGAGTCCGTGCTATACGACGAGTTGGGATGATAATATTCAAGCATTAGATTTAGAATAATAAGGTATAGAAAAAATACATAAATTTTTGAGAAACTTCTTACAATCTCAATCGATGGGAGAGATTGGTGTCTTTTATTCTTCATATTACGAGTAGAATCAAACTATAGAAACTAGTTATGAATAAGTTGTCAGGGGACAAGAATATATGCAAGCGTTATTTCATCGTTATATTGACATGACTCTTCTCTAATCTTGAGTAAAAAATTAAAGCTACAAAACAATATTTAAAAATAAATGGAGTTTGTAATGTTCACAGAGGCATCACATGAGCTCATGTTCTGGATTGTTATGATTTTCATCATTCTTTTTTTAACTCTTATTGGGAAGCGATAATCCGCCAAATAGCATGTAATACTCCAATGGTTTTTGGAGGAGTCGTTTAAAATGTTAGTAAGTCAGCTTGAAAGTGTGAGTTTTATATTACTTGAACACTTTTACCAAAACCATTAATCCACCATTGGAATGGCGAATTATCTGCCACTGTTGCTTTCACTATAAGATAATCACCATCTTCACAATTAATAAACATTAAAAGAATTCAGCTACCTATTATGTATATACATCACATAACAGACCATACCTAATTGGCATTACTATACTTTTTTATCTCTACATTCATTCTTGTCTCGACTATAATTGATTAAGCTTCTTAAATAAAAAGGCAAAAGCTGAATATGCAAAGTTTTTTAGAATTAACAGCTCACTATTGGTTGGAAGGGCTAGTTTTAGTTGGGGTAGTTGTTTTTTTTGCTATTAAAAAATTGAGTAAATTTTTTGGTGGTGAAGCCATTGAGGTTACAGCCAAGCAAGCTATTGAACTTATTGAGCAGCAAGAAGCTATTCTGATTGATCTTGCAGAAAAGACAGTATTCGAAAAAGGTCATATTCCTGGTGCTGTGAGTATGCCTGGCATTACTTTTATTAACGGATCAGCCAGATTGGAAGATGTCTCAAAGCCAATTATTTTACTGCCTATGAAAGGGCTATTTCCTATGCCTGTTGTGCAATTTATATATAGCGTAGGGGTAACAAAGCTATATCTTTTTAAAGGTAGCCTCAATGAGTGGAAAAAGGAAGTGCGGCATTCGCATTGATTTTATTCAGCCAGGCAATCTACAACAGAATACTTATGTGCAAAGGTATAACAGATCGGTGAGATATGATTGGCTAGCGCATCACTTGTTTGAAAGCATTGCTGAGACCGTAAAGGTTTTCCCCGCAGAATATACCAGCTGAAGCTGGTTATTAGTGCTTGAAACTACAGCAATTTGCCACAGATTGACTATAGACATACAATCAAGAACGGCCCAACATGGCATTGGGTAGTATGATCCTAAAGCAAAAGTTAGCTTTGGCCGCTTAGTTTCAACTTTTAGCTGCAGTTAATTATGAGGGGGAGATTATCATGCCACAATTGCTAATAATAGAAATCAAAAAAGGCTTACATTTTGATGTAAGCCTTTTTAAAATCTTGGTGTCCCCAAGGGGAGTCGAACCCCTGTTGCCTGGATGAAAACCAGGTGTCCTAGGCCTCTAGACGATGGGGACCTTGAACTTTTTTACTGCTTTTTAAAGCACCGCTATTTTACATCAACTTGCGCATTTTTCTAAGCGATTTAAGCAATTTTTCTACCGAATAATCATGAAGTCTTGGTGGAGGTAAGCGGGATCGAACCGCTGACCCCTTGAATGCCATCCAAGTGCTCTCCCAGCTGAGCTATACCCCCGTCTACTACGACCAAATCATTAAACAATCATGAGTCTTCGGTGTCTTTAAATTGTTGTCAATTCAAAGAAGGCGCAATGTTAAAGATGGGCGGGGCTCTTGTCAATGATTTTTTGACAATCCACCATCATTTTTATGCTTTAAATAATGGTCTTTGTTTATCCGCGTATATTTGAGTTGGTTTCAAACTGTGTGAGGTCAACACGTGGTTGTGGTTGCCAGCCATCTTTACGGTGTTCTGTAATCACGTTAGTGAATACGCCACCACGGACAAAGAACTTGGCTGTTACGCGCATAAACTTAGGCTGTGTGGCTGCGACAAGGTCGTCTAAGATGCTGTTGGTCACGGCTTCGTGGAAGCAACCTTCGTCACGGAATGACCACATATAGAGCTTCAGGCTCTTCAGCTCAACACAAAGCTGGTCAGGAATATAGTCTAAATAGATCACCGCAAAGTCTGGCTGACCTGTTTTTGGGCATAGACAAGTGAACTCAGGAATTTCCATATGTACATGAAAACCACGGTTTTCATTGGGGTTAGGAAAGGTTTCTAATTCCTTTGTCGGTTGCGCGGTTGGTTTGCCGCCTAATGCTGTTTGTGTGTTCATATGTTTTGAGTATTGTATCTGTTGAAAGTACAGATTTTAGCTGTTAAAATTGTTATTATAACGCTTTAACTAAAATAAATTCCGAACATTCAATTTGCGTTTAACTCATTTAAAACTTGCTGGCTTTAAATCCTTTGTAGACCCGACAACTGTGCATCTACACGGACAGCGTGTTGGCGTGGTTGGTCCAAATGGTTGCGGAAAATCTAACGTCATGGAATCTGTGCGTTGGGTGCTTGGCGAGTCATCGGCCAAAGAAATGCGCGCTGATGCCATGGATGCGATCATTTTCAATGGATCATCTAACCGTAAACCAATTTCCCGCGCTAGTGTTGAACTCATCTTTGATAACAGCTTTGGTGGCGCTAATGGTGAGTGGAGCCAATACGCTGAGATATCCGTTAAGCGTGTTATTGAGCGCAAAAAAGGCTCAACTTACTACATTAACAATACTGCTGTTCGTCGGCGTGATGTCGCAGACTTATTCTTAGGCACCGGGCTTGGTGGTCGCGCGTATGCCATTATTGGACAAAATACCATCTCGCGTATTGTGGAAGCCAAACCAGAAGAACTACGTGTTTTCCTAGAGGAAGCAGCAGGGATTAGTAAGTATAAAGAGCGGCGGCGTGAGACTGAGCTGCGCTTACGTGACACACGAGAGAATTTAACTCGTGTTGAAGATATTTGCCGCGAGTTGCAAACACAAATCACGCGACTAGAGTCGCAAGCCGTTGTTACGCAAAACTACCATGCGATGCAGAAATCACTCAAATTGGCGGATGGGCAGTATTGGCTACTAAAAAAGCGTGATGCAAGCTGTGGCTGGGAAAAGACCAAGGCGGCTGTTAAAAAATTAGTCATTGAACTGGAAACAAAGACAGCTGAGCTGCGTAAAAGTGAAACAGGCTTGGAGCAAAGCAGGCAAGCGTTTTATGATGTGGGAGAGGCGATTAATACAGCACAGGCTGCTTATTACGAGTCCAATGCAAGTGTGGCCAACCTAGAAAACCAAGTGAAACAAAATACGGAAGCACGCAACCGTATGTCACTGCAGTTACAACAGTTGGATGAGTCGTTAGTCCGTAATGCTAAGACAAAGGCAGAATCAAGCGAAAAGTTAGCGCAACTCAATACTGATTTGGCCACAGCTAACGAAAAGGAGCAAGCGGCGCGAGCTACATTAGCGGAATTGCAATTGAAGTTGCCTAGTGTGGAAGCTGATTATCGCGTTACTGCTGATCAAATGCAGACTAGTACGCATGCACTATTAACGGCAAACCAGCGCATTCAAATTGACACCAATAATATGCAGTATTTAAATCAATCGATTCTAGAGAGTGAAACGCAAATCAAACGTTTTGAAGAAGCGTTAAGCCAGCTGGAAATGCCGGACACAAAAGGTGTTGAGGTGGCACAACAAGCGCTGGCAGAAGAGCAAACAACAGTGGTTAACACTGAGCAAGTGATACAAAAGCTACGCAGTAATGAAGAGCTGCTGCAAGCCAGTATCAACACCTTGCGTGAGCAACAGCAGCAAGCACAACGTGTGCTCGGCCAATCGGAAGCAGAGGTCAGTTCTTTAGAGAAAATACAACAGTCGCTTAATTCAGAAGGTGAACTGTCAGATTGGTTATCGCGACAGGGTTTGCAAAACAATGTACGCTTGTGGGAAAAAATTAACATAGACGATGCTTGGAGCTTGGCATTAGAGGCTATTCTAGGTCAGCGGTTGAATGCCTTGCTAGCTGAATCTAAGATCGATGATAGGCCACCAGGCGCGTTAGTTCTTGGTTTCTCTAGACAATCATCTAAGGCGGCGCTAAATTCTGCACCATCAAATTCTGCATTAGTACCGTTAATCAGCATGGTTAACGATTGTGAGCCGGCATTTCAAACCACACTCAATGATTGGCTTGCTGGTATTTATTTACTGAATGATGGCGAGGATGGCAGTAACGCAAGCGAGGACTTGGTGCCAGGTGAGCGGCTAGTAAATAAGCAAGGTGATGTGTTTAGCCTTGGTGGCGTGGTTTATCACGGTGAAAACACGCATTTACATGGCGTGATAGAGCGGCAGGAGCAGTTGGGCGACTTAAAAAAAGCGTTGCCTTCGTTGCAAGGCTCTGTGACGCAGTCTGCCAATCAATTACAACAAGCTGAAACGGAGTTAGTGCAAAGTAGGGCGTTACAGCAGCAAGAAAGCACTCAGCTTAAATCTGCCATGCAATCATTACATCAGTATCAGCTAGATATTGCAAAATTAGAACAATTGCGCGATACAAGTACTGCACGTGAAAAGAGTTTGCAGGCAGATATTGAAGCAGCTAAAAAAAAGCATGAGCAACAGCTTAGTAATGCGAGTGATAAAGAATCCGCGCTACAAGTAATAAAATCAGGTATTCAACAGCTTGAAGCAGGAAAAGATGCTGATGTTGCAGCAAGGCAGGAAGCTGATCAAGCATTTAATGCCTTAAGAGAGTCTGTTTCAGATGCGGATAAAACACATCGAGAATTTGACTTTGAAATTAAGATTATTAACAATAAAATTAATGAGTTAAATAATAAACTATATATAATAAATGAAGAAGAGGCATCGTTTAACTTACGTAAAAATGAAACCGAACAGGCCTTAAGCATTACGCCAATGGAAACGCTTAAAGCGAATCTAAAGCAAGCGTTCACCGTTAAGCAATCAAGAGAGGTCGCGTTATCTGAAGCTAGAAATCAATTGGAATCGCAAGATGCTCAATTGAAAGAGCTAGACCGTGTTCGCATGCAAAATGAGCAAGCACTGAATCCAATGCGAGATGCGCTTGAACAAGGCCGTTTAAATGAGCAAGAAGCACGATTGCATTTTGAGCAGTGTCAGGCAGGCCTAACAGAGACGGGTTTGGATGATGCCGTTTTAGCCGTCGATTTGGAAGAAGATGCGAAAGCCAATACCTATGCCAATAAAACTAGCCAACTACAAAGGCAAATTGATGCGCTAGGGCCAGTCAACTTGGCGGCAATACAAGAGTTGGATAGCGAAACAGAACGCAAAGGCTATTTAGATAGTCAAACGCAAGATTTGATTGAAGCGAGTGAGACTTTAGAGGGTGCAATTAATAAAATCGATAGACAAACGCGCGAGAAGTTACTCACCACCTTCAATGAAGCTAATAAACACTTTGGTGAATTGTTTGCTACGTTATTTGGTGGTGGCCAAGCAAAATTAGAGTTGCTTGGTGAAGAGATACTCGATACTGGATTGCAAGTATTTGCGCAGCCGCCAGGTAAAAAGAATACAACGATTCAGCTATTATCCGGTGGTGAAAAAGCACTTACTGCGATAGCATTGGTTTTTGCTTTATTTAGATTGAATCCAGCACCTTTCTGTTTGATGGATGAGGTTGATGCACCACTTGATGATAGCAATACTGAGCGCTTTTGTGCCATGGTGAAAAAGATGTCTGAACACACACAGTTTCTATTCGTCAGTCACAATAAAATCACCATGGAAATTGCACAACAATTGATTGGTGTTACCATGCAAGAGTCTGGTGTGTCACGTATTGTTGATGTCGATATTGCCGCGGCATTGCAAATGCAAGGCTCACCTTGATGCTTTTTAAAGTATTATTATTTTAATATTTAAAATTATAAATAAAGTTACCAAATGTCAGACTTACAAATCGTACTCATTTTTCTAGGTTTTATTATTATTGCTGGCGTTGTTGTTTACAACTGGCGTCAAGAAAAGCAATTGCACGATACGATACGTAATGACTTTTTATCCCCACACAAAGATGTATTAACAGACGATGCGGAACCGAATTTTTTAGCGGATCAAACTCCTGTAGCTGAAACGACAATAGCGGACGCCCCCCTTGCAGATAAAATACCTTCTGTTGAGGTAGTGGATATAGCAGCCCCTGAAATACCTGAAGTAGCAGCACCCGTATTAGCGGTGGAAGAGGTTGAGTCATTAGTGGTTGAAGAAACATCAGAAGAACCCTCGACTGAAACAATGACTTCTCAAGAAGAGATGCCAGCGACTGAGACCCCATCAATTTCATTACCAGACGAGCTAAATGTACAAATAGACTTTATCGCCGTTTTAACGGCCGCTAATCCGATTAACGGCCAAGCACTACATGCAAAGGTTGAGGGTATATTAAAAGAGTTGAGGGCAATGGTGATGCAACACGGTTTGGACAAAACTGGCATTTGGCATCGAATCGATGATAGAAGTAGTCAGAATGATGCATTTGAAACCATTGCTTGCAGCCTACAGTTAGTCGACCGTCGTGGTCCTGTTGCTCAGCCATTGATTAATAAATTTGAATATGCGATGGAAGCTATCGGATTAGAATTTGATGCAACAATTACTTGGCAGGGCGAGGGAGATGTGGCGCAACGCACTGTCAAGCTAGATCAATTTTGTATTGAGGTGGATCAGCTAGTGAGTGTTCATGTATTACAAGGCGATACCCCTATTCATGGTACAAAATTCAAAGGGATGGCTGAAGCCAATGGCTTGAAGTTGCGGCATGGGAAATTTCATTGTGTCGACAGTGAAAATCCAGACTTAGATAAATACGTATTATCTAGCGCAGATGAGCAGTCATTTTCATTAGAATGGTTACGTCAAAATGTGGTAAGAGGGGTTGTTTTTCAAGTTGAGATACCCAAGGTCGAGAATGTCGAGCTTGTGTTTAACCAAATGATTATCGTCGCGCAAAAAATGGCGGACAGTTTGGGCGCTAACGTGGTTGATGGCAATAAAAATCCATTAGGTGATGTGCAGATTGATGCAATTAAACAACAACTTAAAGTGATTAGTAGTAAAATGTCCGCACGTGGCATTGCTGCTGGCAGTACTTGCAGTATGCGTTTATTCAACTAGCATGTTGGATCTAGCAACAGCGCAAGAGCAGGTAGCACAACTACTCACTAAAATTGCAAAATATGATTACGATTACTACGTCTTAGATACGCCTTCCATTAATGACAATGAATATGACGGACTGTATCGCCAACTAGTCGAACTAGAAACACAATTTCCAGAATTGGTTGCGCCAGACTCACCAACGCAACGGGTGAGCGGTAGCGCGTCAGATGTATTTAAAAGTGTGATCCACCGCCAAGCCATGTTGTCACTGAATAATGTGTTTGCAACAGATGAGCTGACTGCTTTTGATAAACGCATTCGTGATGGCTTGGGCATTGTATCGGTTGAGTATGCCGTTGAGCTAAAGTTTGATGGCTTGGCTATTACGCTAACCTATAAAAATGGTGTGTTCGTACAAGGTGCAACGCGTGGTGATGGCTACACGGGTGAAAATGTTACCCACAATCTGCGCACGATTAGAGCCATTCCTGCAAAGCTAGCCATTGCTAACCCGCCTGCGTTATTAGAAGTCCGCGGTGAAGTATTAATGTTTAAAGAAGATTTTGCGCGATTGAATAAGACGCAGGCAAAAGCTGGTGCTAAGCTGTTTGCCAACCCACGGAATGCGGCGGCGGGCAGTCTACGTCAATTAGATGCTGAGATTACAGCAACAAGGCCATTAAGTTTCTTTGCTTATGGTTTAGGTGAAGCGCAAGGTGTCCCTGAAGTCAAGTCCCATACTGAAGCGATGGATTATCTTGAGCAATTACGCTTCCCCGTCTGCGATTTGCGCGCAACGGTATCAGGCAGTAAAGCCGCGCAAGCTTATTACGACGATATTGGTGAAAAACGCGCTAACTTAGCGTTTAATATTGATGGTGTTGTCTACAAAGTGAATGCTTTCTCGCAGCAGAACGAGCTTGGCTTTGTTTCTCGCGCACCACGCTGGGCGATTGCGCATAAGTTTCCAGCAGAAGAAGCCACCACGACGGTAGACGACATTACCGTGCAAGTTGGTCGTACGGGCGCTATTACACCAGTCGCACGCCTTAAGCCAGTGTTTGTTGGCGGTGTGACGGTGACCAATGCGACGCTACACAATGAAGATGAAATGCTGCGTAAAGATATTCGGATCGGCGATACCGTGATTGTACGTAGAGCAGGTGATGTGATTCCTGAAGTGGCTTCAGTTGTACTAGAGAAGCGGCCAGCAGATGCGAGAATTTTCGCCATGCCTACCAGCTGCCCTGAATGTGACTCTCATATTGAACGTCCAGAAGATGAGGGTGTGGCGCGCTGCACAGGTGGTTTGTATTGTCCTGCACAACGCAAACAAGCCATTACGCACTTTGCATCAAGGCGTGCCATGGATATCGAAGGCTTAGGCGATAAATTGGTTAGCCAGCTAGTTGAAGCTGATTTACTCAAAGCTGTCAGCGATATGTACAGCCTAACCGTTGAACAACTAACAGATTTAGAGCGCATGGGGCAAAAATCAGCACAAAACGTAGTTTATGCTATCACCAAGAGCAAACAAACGACGCTAGCGCGCTTTATTTACGCCTTAGGCATACGCAATGTTGGGGAAGTAACGGCTAAAGACCTCGCTAACCACTTTGGCAGCTTAGATAAGCTGACGGATGCCAATGATGAAGCATTGCTAGCGGTAAATGATGTTGGACCCATTGTTGCGGAGTCTATTATGCAATTTTTGGCTGAACCGCATAATACGCAGACCATATTAGCGATGAGAAGCATGGGTGTGGTTTGGGGAGAACATGATGGACAGCAGCAAGCTGACGGCGTCTTACAAGGTAAAATACTGGTATTAACCGGTACGCTACCTACGATGTCGCGAGATGATGCAAAAGCATTGATTGAAGAGGCTGGTGGCAAAGTGAGTGGCAGTATTTCTAAAAAGACACATTATGTGGTGGCAGGTGCAGAGGCGGGTAGTAAATTAGAAAAAGCCATTAGTTTAGGTGTTACTGTACTGGATGAAGAGGGTTTGCAGGCGCTTTTTAAAGAGGCTACAACTCACTCAGTGCCTGAAGCGACAGGATCAACAGAAACAGTAGATGATGTAATTACTAGTGAAGAAATGAATAACGAAGTAACCGACAATCAACAAAAGGATTTATTTTAAGATGAACATAAAATTTGAAAAAGCTTTAACATTTGTATTTACTTCATTGTTTTTAATGAGTTTTAATACCCATTCTGCAGAGGTTTCTGTGGAAATAAAAGCATGTAATGCAGCCGTAAATAAGGGTGATGCCAAAACTGCTTTAATGCAGTCTGAAGTGATCTTGAAGAAAAACAGTACGGATTATGAAGGTTTATTATGCAAAGGTAGAGCTTTAAAGGAACAAGGCAACTATGCTGATGCACTAGCAGCGATGGAGTTAGCTGAGCAATCGACTGAAGATGTTTTTGCTAAAACAGTTTCCTTTATGCTGATTGGTAATTTACATCAAGCAAATAACAAAACAGAAGCGGCAGTTGCCAGCTATGAAAAAAGCATAGAAATGTGTGGGAAAAATGCGAATAAAACCTATACATTTATTAACTACAATTTAATTGGTGATGCTTATTTTTCCGCTAGAGATTTACAGGCTGCTTTAGAAGGTTACCAAAAAGGCCTACGTTTAGCATTCAATGATAACGAACGTGCTGAGAGCTTTGAGAACTTAGCAAAAACCTATAATGCGCTGGCCGATCATGTGAAAGCGACTGAATTCCAACTGAAAGCAACCGTGATGCAAAAACAAGCAGGCGATTTAACGGATTATGCTGATTCGAGCTTGTTGCTTGGACAATACTTCATGGATGCAAAAGAGTACTCTCATGCAGAAAGACACTATAAAAAACTGGTTAAGTTTGCTAAAGATAATGGCGGCGCTTATTACGAAGCGGCGGCTAACTATGGTTTAGCAGAGGCTATGTTCGAAAATGGTGATAAAGAAGCTGCAAACACGCTATTTGCCTATGCAAACAAGTTAGCATCTAAGATTGGTGCGAAACAGCTAGCGGCTAAAATACAGGCTAAACAGAAAGCACTGAATATCTAAAAGCTATATCTAAAGGCTATATTTAAGCATTGTATTGAGCAAATTTATTGTAAGGTTTAATGCTACTTAGCGACTAAGTAATATCTGAAATTTACAACTCAAGGCCTTATATGATCATTGTTGACAAGACTAAGCAGAATCCAAGCAAGATTCAGCCATCAGAAATCACGTCTGAATCGGTATTTGATAACCGCCGTCAGTTTATTAAAGTGGCGGCTATCTCTGGTTTAATCGCTGGGGCAGCCTTGGTGAGTTTAAAAGTCAAAGCAGCGAAAATAGTAGGTGGCGTGACTTCAGGTAATGCAAGGCTTGTTGGTCGTGGCAATGCGCCGTCACAACCCATTAAAGCGCTTAAAAAAGGTGAGATTTACAATCCTCGCCAAAAGCTAAAAGGGATTAAGAAAACTGCTTATGGCAAAGATTTAAAAATCGACACCTATAAAAACATCACCACTTACAACAACTACTATGAGTTTGGTACTAGCAAGTCAGACCCAGCTGTACAAGCCAGAACATTTCAACCGCAGCCTTGGACCATCAGTATCGAAGGTGAAGTTAAAAAAACAAAAACCATCGGCATAGAAGACTTAATGAAGCTCGCCCCACTAGAAGAGCGCATCTATCGCATGCGTTGCGTTGAGGCTTGGTCTATGGTCATTCCTTGGGTGGGTATTCCTTTAGCGAGTATCATTAAATGGGCTGAGCCAACAGGTAATGCAAAGTATGTCGAGTTTGTTACTGCAAACGATCGTGAGAGTATGCCAGGCGTGACTACGCCATTGCTAGACTGGCCTTATACCGAAGGCTTACGCATGGATGAAGCCATGAATCCATTGGCTTTAATCGCTGTTGGACTATATGGTGAATTATTACCAAACCAAAATGGTGCACCCGCTCGTTTAGTGGTGCCATGGAAATACGGCTTTAAAGGTGGTAAGTCCATCGTTAAAATCCGCTTTGTAGAAAAGCAACCACAAACAACATGGATGAAATCAGGTCCATCAGAATATGGCTTCTATGCCAATGTAAACCCTAAAGTGTCACACCCTCGTTGGACGCAATCCTCAGAGCGCCCAATTAGTGGCGGTTTATTTGGTGGTCGCATCAGAACCAAAATGTTTAATGGATATGAGTCTGAAGTAGGACAGTTATATGCTGGCATGGATTTAAAAAAGAATTTCTAATCAAGTTTAAAAAGAACAGCTATAAGATGAAAAAACCAAACATTATCGCAGCCAAAGCGGTTATCTGGCTATTAGCCCCCATTCCAGTCGCATGTTTGTTTTGGTTAGGCTTTAATAATGACTTAGGAGCTAACCCTATTGAGTTTGTTGAACACTCTACGGGACTTTGGGCGCTTATTTTTCTATTACTTAGCCTAACGATGACGCCAATCCGATTGCTGACTGGTCAAGTATGGCATATTCAAGTGAGAAGGCTAATCGGGTTGTGGATGTTTTTCTACGCAACCTTGCATGTGGTGACATATGTGTGGCTGGATTTCAACTTTTTATTTGATGTCATGATTGATGATGTGCTTGAGCACTCTCGCATTCTAGTTGGCTTTGCCGCTTTTCTATTAACCATTCCGTTAGCAGCCACATCGAATCAATATATGATGAAAAAGCTAAAATCCAAATGGAAAGCCCTGCATAAAACGGTATATCTGATTGCTATCTTAGCTGTCGCACACTTTTTGTTACTGGTTAAAAAAGACTTGACAGAGCCGCTTTATTACACCGCCGTGCTACTCATCCTGTTTGGCATACGTATTTATTACAAACATAAAAAGAAACCTGTAATGAATACAGCGCAATAACGACTAAAGATAACTATTAGATAAAAACCATAGATACAAAATCAACATTTTCGGGAGCAACACAATGAAATGCGCAACAGTTTATAAGGGCTATGAATGGGTTACCTCACTACTAGAGTCTATTGGCACATGGTTTCCACAGCTTGTATTAAGGTTAATTTTAGCTTGGGAGTTTGGTGAAGCGGGCATTGCAAAGTATACGGGTGAAAACTGGTTTGCTAATATTACCTTTCCATTTCCATTCAACTTGGTCTCGCCAGAATTTAGTTGGGCGTTGTCGACATTCTTTGAGATATTCGGCGCAGCAGCATTAGTCATCGGCTTTGCAACGCGTTTCTTCTCAGTTTCGTTGCTTGTGTTAACCATTGTTGCGATTGCTGCAGTACATTGGCCGGAAAGCTGGAGCACACTAAGCGAGTTGTGGCAGGGTTATGCTATTTCTGACAAAGGGTTTGGTAACTACAAGCTACCACTGTTATTGCTCATCATGTTGCTACCTTTGGTGTTTAATGGCGCAGGTCGTTTGAGTGTTGATCACTGGATGAGTAAGTTCTGTAAAGCGAAACATGCATAGCGAGCCAGTCCAATAGCGATAAAAAAAGCCCAGTCGTCACTGGGCTTTTTTAATATTAATACAACGTGTTAAAACGCATACTGATATCCCGCTGTTAACGTCCAGTCAGTTTCTAACTGGAGGCCATCTAAATGTTGATACACAGGAGCACCAACTTCTAAAGCAAACCGATGTCCTGCCTGGGTTGCCCAGTTAACTCCTACATATAGATCTAAACGCTCTTTACCGTAGTTATCAGGGTCTGTTGCTTGTACTGGCGCCATCATTTTCGGGTCTGCACCATCAATATTATCAACATCCAAATACGCTAAACGCACTGATGTACTTAAATCATGACGCAAAGCATAGCTTATCCAAGCATTCAACTTATGCTCATCACCAAGCGTATAGTCTTCACTATTTTCACCGGTTCTAATGGTGGCCATGTATTGTGCGCCATGATTCCACTTGCCTTGGTAGTGCTGATAAGTGATACCCGGGAGCACATCATAGGTGCCAGAACCCATTTGCATGCCGTATGGTAGGCGCAATTCAGGTCGCATACCCATAGGGGTTAGTACACGGTCTTTTTTGCTAATAGAGCCTGTTGGCAAGCTAAGGCCAAGGTTGACGTGTACTTTATGGTTGCCATCGTTATATAGGCTGTATAAGCCAGATACTTTCGTATCGCCAAAGCCTTCTGATTTTGTCGTGAAGTTACCTAAACGATTTACCCCCATCATCCCATTAAAAGTAACGTGTTCCATCTCCTTTTTTAGGTAGTTCACCATCACCATCACGGTGAGATTGTCTGTTGGCGCGTACATACCGCCAAACATATGCATATCCATGGTCATTTTTGTCGGCACAACGCGTAGGGTAGGCGGTTGCATAGGCTGGCCTGCAAAATGGTTGGGTACAGTTGTGGCAATTTCATTCGCTGAAAGTGAGCTAGAGCCTGAACGATTACCTTCCATTTCCATCGTCATGAAGCGATAAGAAAGCATCCATTCATTTGTTTTATGTATATGGTCACCCATCACGCCAATTGGTGCATGTGTATTGGCTTGCGGGCCTGTATGGTTGTGTCCCGCAAAGCCTAAGGGTGAAAAAATTGATGTAAAAATTAGTACGCCTAATAGCGTAGTAATAAGTTGTTGCTTGGGATTCATAGAGCCTCCGAATTTATAATATTTTTTATCTATAGCGATTTGTTTAAATCCAGCTGATTTAAATCGAATTTATCGCTGATAGCCGTTATTAAAGTGAATTAGGCGTACGTTGGAGGTGCTCTGATGGATTGGAGGCCAATAGTATCATTGGAGAATGATGCTATATGAGTGGTAAAAAAACGATTACTTTCAGTAGGAAATACAAGTGAAGGCTGCGTAAGAATATTGGTTGGTGTGTCTTGCGCAACAGCCGAGCAAAGAGGGCACTTTTTGTTGTTCTTAACACTGGTCGCTATTTGGTCTTTGTCTGTCAGGTCGATGGTAATTAGTACCTGATGCCCAGAACAAAGTCTTGCAAAAAAGCTTTTTTGATCGCTAGCGGCGGCATGCGCAATCGGCAACATCATTTTTACCATGATCGCGACAATCACAAGCAGCGTACTGAAGCTGCCTATATTTTTATTTCTAAATTTAGCTAGCATGGTGAAGTGGGCGTCATTTTTAAAGTAATGCTAAGACGCATTTTCTTCTGAGGTTAAAATCGCCGCACGTTTTTTGAGCACAATGACTAGTGTAATCGCACCAATGATCAGCATAATAAATGGCCCAAACCACAATAGTGCAGTACTGGCATTGACAGGCGGCCTAAAAGTAACAAAATCACCATAACGCGCCACTAAGTAGGCAACAATCTCGTCATCTGTTTTGCCAGCCTCCATCAACTTACGAATTTCTCTACGTAAGTCTTGTGCAAGAGGGGCGTCAGAATCCGCTAGTGTACTGTTTTGACACACAAGACAACGCAACTCAGTAGACAACTGTCTTAACCGTGCATCAATACGCGAATCCGTGACGATTTCATTAGTAAAGCTGCTTGTCGCAAAAGCCAATAACAGCACTAATGATAGGTTGCGAATCATACTGCAAGCTCCTTCAATAAAGGCAATATCGTATCGCGCAATGCTTCAGGTGTGATTGCCCCAATTTGCTTGTAGCGAATAATGCCTTTTTTATCAATTACATAGGTCTCTGGAACACCATAAACACCATAATCAATACCAATTGTACCATCTGCATCATTTGCCGTAGTAATGTAAGGGTCTCCCATTGACTCAAGCACAGCAAGTGCATCCGTTTCTACATCTTTATAGGCAAGGCCATAAAGGGGAATATCATGTTTACGCATTTCTACTAATAGTGGGTGTTCTTCACGGCAAGCAACACACCAAGACGCCCACGTATTCAGTAACCAAACTTTCCCTTGCATCTCTTCCGTAGAAAAAGTTTTACTAGAATCACCTAACACAGGCGCTTCGAAAGTAGGTGCAGGTTTGCCAATTAAAGGTGAGGGCACTTCTCTAGGGTTTAAAAATAAGCCTTTACCAAGGAATCCAACCAATACAACAAATAATAAAAGCGGGAGAATGAGTTTTAGTTTCATGCGGCCGCACCTTCGTTATTAGTGACTTTCTTTTTTAAACGGTAACGTTTGTCGACCATGGTAAGTAAACCACCTAAACCCATTAGTAGGCAACCAAGCCATATCCACTGTACAAAAGGCTTGAAGTAAATGCGAATACTCCAGCCACCTTCTTCTAATTCTTCTCCAAGTGAGATATAAATATCACGCACTGGGTTAATCGAAATAGAAGCTTCAGTCATGACAGCACCTTGCACAGGGTAATAACGTTTTTCAGGCGTTAACAAATCAATTTCTTTACCGTCTTTTGTTACGTAAAACTGACCTTGTTTCGATTTGTAGTTAGGGCCTGTTACAGGCAACGTGCCTTTAAAGGTGAAGTCATAACCATTAATGACCGTTGTTTCGCCATTGTGCATGGTGATGTCATACTCTTGTTCGTAGCCTTTGACCATGGTGACGCCGATAATAAAGATGGCTAATCCAAAATGCGCTAACAACATACCGTTAAAAGCAGGGCCAAACGTTTTGAATTTTTTCACTACATCATTACCAGGAATTGCTTTCAAACGCGTTTTAATCGCCACAACCACCGAGCTAATCACCCAGAAGGCCATCAATAAACCCACAAAAATCATCGGACTTAATCGACCCATGACACTTGGCACTAATAGCGCACTAATGATGCTAATACCTAACGCCCATTTAAGCTTGCTGGCCAAATCAGGCACAGATGCTTTTTTCCAGCTAGCAATAGGACCAATACCCATTAAAAAGATACCTGGCACCATAATCGCGACAAACACAGTATCGAAGTAAGGTGGCCCTACTGATATTTTTCCCATGCCCATTGCATCTATCAGCAACGGATATAACGTGCCCAATAAAACAGAGGCAGCCGCTGTGAATAGTACCAGATTATTAGTGAGCAATAAGGATTCACGTGAGACTAAGTCAAACTTTTCACCTAATCCAACAGATTGCGCTCGCAAGGCGAATAATGTCAGTGCGCCACCAATAACGACGACTAGGAATAGCAAAATAAACAATCCACGGCTTGGATCCGTTGCAAAGGCATGCACAGAGGTCAGTACGCCAGAACGCACTAAGAATGTGCCTAATAAACTCAGTGAAAAGGCACAAATCGAAAGTAAAACCGTCCATGCTTTAAACGCATCACGTTTTTCAGTCACGGCTAACGAGTGAATTAATGCTGTGCCAATCAACCAGGGCATAAAGGATGCATTTTCAACCGCATCCCAGAACCACCAACCGCCCCAGCCAAGCTCGTAATAAGCCCAGCGGCTACCCAAAGCAATGCCTAAGGTTAAAAATACCCATGCAGCCGTTGTCCAAGGGCGTGTCCAGCGTGCCCAAGACACATCTAAACGACCATCTAAGAGTGCAGCAATCGCAAAGGAAAAAGCAACAGAAAAGCCAACATAGCCCATATAAAGCAGAGGCGGGTGGAACACCATGCCTGGGTCTTGTAGCAATGGATTTAAATCACGTCCATCGAATGGGGCAGGAAAAATGCGGTCAAATGGGTTGGATGTAAATAAAATAAACATCAAAAAGCCAACAGTCAATAAGCCCATGACAGCTAACAAACTACTTCTAAAGCGTAATGGAAGCTCTTTGGCAAAGAAAGTCACTGCTAATGTCCAAACCGCTAAAATCGTGACCCAGAATAGCATTGAGCCTTCATGACCACCCCATACTGCCGCTAAACGGAAAATGAGAGGTAAGTGTGAGTTAGAGGTGACTGCAACGTAATAGACGGAGAAGTCATTCGCATAAAAAGCATATGTTAAGATTAAAAATGACAAAATGATGAGCGCAGACTGTATGCGCGCCATTGGTGTTGCAAAAGCAAATAGCTTTTCATTGTTTTTTGACAAACCAGCTAGCGGTAAAGCGGCTTGTAGTGCAGCAACGAACAAAGCAAGGATAAGGGCGTAATGACCAATAACTGGATTCATTGCACTTCTCCTTTCATTGTTTGGTTCAACTTAGCTTTCTCTAAAGCTTCAGCGGCCTCAGGCGGCATGTAATTTTCATCATGTTTTGCTAATACTTGATCCGCAACAAATACGCCATCAGCTCCTTGTGCGCCTTGCGCCACAATGCCTTTACCTTCTTTAAATAAGTCTGGCAGGATGCCGGTATACACCACATCCATGCTGTTCGCAGTATCGGTGATTTTAAAAGCGACTTTTGTACCATCTCGCTTAACGCTACCGGCTTCAACTAAACCACCAACGCGGAAATTACCCTTGCTAGGTGATTTACCCTGTGTAACTTCAGTAGGCGAGAAAAAGAACACTAAATTACTTTGGAATGATTGCAGCAGCAATGTCGCTGCGATAGCGAGTAAAGCGATACCTGCCACAATAATGGCAATGCGTTTATGACGTGATTTCATTTACAACAAATCCTTTATTTTTTCATTACTGAGTTTATTATTTAGCCTTCTTGAGCGCAAGAGGATTAGCTCTACCGCCATGCTTGCAAAGGTGATGCCAAAAGACACCCAAACATAGAGGCCATAACCGCCCATATGCAAAAAGTCATTAACACTTTCCCAATACATATTATTCCTTAACCTCGTTAATCCAAGCGGTATTACGCGCTCTATCTTCGATTTCTCTGCGTACGCGTGCGAAAATCACAGCAGCACTATATAACCAAAACCCAATCGCCATTACTAACATAGCTTGCAACATAATGGAGGCCATACTAGATCCACTAGTATTAATTGATGAGCCTTGATGCAAGGTATTCCACCATTTAACTGAGAAATAGATAATCGGCACATTGATGACGCCGACAATCGCTAAGACAGCGCTGGCACGGTCTGAGCGCCTAGTATCATCAATCGCCGCCTGCAAAGACATATAACCTATGTACAAAAATAATAGAATAAGTTCAGAAGTGAGCCGCGCATCCCATACCCACCAAGCGCCCCAAGTTGGCTTTCCCCAAAAAGCGCCCGTAATCAATGCAACAAAAGTAAACATCGCACCCGTTGGCGCGATGCATTTGGCCAGCATATAAGAAAGCTTGGCGTTGAAGGTTAACCCCAAAATGGCATAGCCTGCCATGACGATATATAAGAACATTGAAAACCAAGCTGCAGGGACATGGATATAAATAATGCGATAAGAGTCACCCTGCTGAAAGTCCGTTGGTGCGACGAGCAAGCCAATGTATAAGCCGACAATGATGAATATTGCCGCGCCAACTGCAAACCAAGGAATCAGTTTTCCCGCCAGCGGGTAAAAGGGTTGTGGTGATGCGTACTTAAATAAATTCATTCGGTAATAACGTTTCCAAAACAATCAAGATGACCATTTTTCAATAAAATATAGTCTTATTAAATGACACTATTCAACAGCAATTTTTAACGCATAACTGGCCGTTAAAGGCGCAAAAACAAGCGCCAAAGCTAATACTGCGCCCAACAATGATAGTCCGCCACTCGCGCTCATGCCAATAGACACGGCGTTAACAGTACCCGCGCCAAACACCAGCACGGGGATATAAAGCGGTAATACTAGCAGTGTAATCAATACGCCGCCGCCACGTAAACCCAAAGTTAACGCTGCGCCAATACCACCGATTAAGCTTAACGTTGGCGTTCCTAATAGTAAGGAGAGGGCAAGAATTTGCAACTCATCCATAGTGAGATTGAACTGCAGGCCAATTAACGGTGCAATCAATACCAATGGTAAGCCAGATAATACCCAGTGCGCTAACATTTTCATTAGCGCAACTAACAATGTTGGCTGGTTCGATATTATAAGCTGTTCTAAGGTACCATCAACATGATCTGTTGCAAACATGCGCGGTAAAGAAAGCATGCAAGAAAGCAGGGCAGAGACCCATAAAACACTAGGTGCAATCGCATGCAGAAGCTTAGTATCTGCGCCTAAGCCTAATGGAAACAAACTAGCCGCGATAATGAAGAAGAAGAACACGCTCATCACATCGGAACGACGGCGCCATGCTACGGTAATATCACGTTTAAAAATACGAAACATCATGGAAATGGTGCCGATTGAATGGATACTTATTTGTTGACGATTACTCATGCATAGCCTAAATCTAAATTTTGCATAAATTTGACATCAAAATTTGGTTTTTGATGAGATGTAAAGACAACCATTCCACCAATTTTTATATATTTTTCAATATGTTGCTCTATCTTCTTAATCATGTTTATATCAAGTGCGGTAAATGGCTCGTCTAGTATCCACAATGGCGTTAACTTGGGGTTATCTTGCAACCAGAGTTGCGCTAAGGCAACGCGTCTTTTTTGCCCCTGCGATAACACTCTTGTCGGTAAATCAGCATATCGTGCAACGCTCAAGCTATCAAGCGCAGCAATGATTTGTAATCGATTGACGGTATTACCTGACAAGGCAAGTGAGAATTGAATGTTTTCTACAGTGGTCAAATCATCTTTAATACCCGCTAGATGACTAATATAAAGTACTTGTCCGAAATAATCCTCAGCAAGTGTTTTGATATGTTGCTGATTCCACAACACGTCACCAACCACTGGCATCGATAAGCCACACAACGTACGCAATAACGTGGTTTTCCCACTACCATTTTTACCTTGGACGAAAAGTAATTTCCCACTATAAAGCTCAAATGAAAGGTTTTTAAACAGGATGCGCTCACCACGGATGCAAGCTAAATTGCTTACGCGCAGGCGATTGTTTAATGCCGTTGATACCATGTTGACCTTGTTCTATGAATAATGCGTTATTTTAAACGATTTTCAACCGTTTTTAGAGGTTGATACCATGCAAATAACTTGAAAGGCCATCAGATTCGACATTCGTGATCAAAAGCTTAACTTTCGTGCCAACCTTGAACCAGATTGCTTAAGATAAACAAGCCTAAAACCGTACCAACAGGGAAGGCCGCCAACGCTAGAACAGCGAGAAATCCACCTAAGTAGCGTGCCCACTGTTGGTGGAATTTAAGCCCTCTAGCCGTTACGAGTAAGGCAGTAATAAAGCCGACAAAGATTCCTATTATCGGCCAAAAATAAGTATCTGGATGCTCAAGCTCTGCACCCAGTATATCAACTACGAGTACAGACAACATTATGGTCACGATAATAAAGATGAGCACCCATGAAAAGATGGCTAATAAATGTCCTGCATTCTGTGTATTCGTTTTAACCTTACTGTCTGTCATTTCTGTCCTATTACTTGTGCTGGTAAATTGAGGTTATATTGTATATTGATAATGTAGTAGTGAGAGAGTTCAATTCACATCCACTTAATAACTTGCATTATCTATTTAACATAATATACATTATGCGAAGTTAATGTTGTTCCATAAGTGTTGCGTTATTAAGAAGTTTGAACCACCACCAATGCATAACATGGTTATTAGACCACTCTTTCCTCACATACAACATAAATACGCTACAACGATTCAATAAAAGAATAGAATGCTGGAAGTGTATTACACACACTAAAAACTATGTAATGACTCTGCTTTTTTTTGGATGGTATTAATGAATACGATATTAGGTTTATTTTTATTGATTATGTTATCTGGCTTCTTTGCTTTAGCAGAAATGGCTTTGGCTTCTGCTGGCCGTGCAAAGCTAACCAAAATGGCTGAGTTAGGCGATCGTGGCGCTAAAATCGCCCTTAGAATCAAAGATAAGCCCAGCCGTCTATTAGCAGGCACACAGACAGGAATTACAGCTGCTGCACTTTTGATGGGCATTTATGGTGAGTCGGCTATCTCGACCTCATTAGCCACATCTATTCCTGATGGGTTAGGTTTGATTAGTGATTTTAGTCAAGCCATTGCATTTGTGATTACGATTATTGGTATTACCGCTTTATCAATCGTATTAGGTGAGATTGTGCCGAAACGAATAGCGATTGCCGACCCTGAGAGAGTGGCGGCTTTTTGTGCGCCATTCATGACTGTTTTCTTAAAGGTACTCTCCCCTGCCATTAGTTTGCTCTCTTTCTTGTCAGACCAGATACTGAATCTTTTACCTGTTAAATCGGCACCAGCGGTGACCACGGTAGAAGATATTATGGCTTATCTGGATGAGGGTTCTAAGGCTGGTGCATTAGCACCTGAAGAAAGTGTCTTGTTAAGCAATGTATTACGTTTAGATGATCGCACACTACCTGCGATTATGAGCCCAATTGCAACGGTGACTTATATCGATGTGCTTGCTAGCAAGGAACATAACCTTAAAAAGCTATGCGAAGAGCCTCATTCGCAACTGCCAGTTTGCAAAGGTGATTTACAAAAAGTCATCGGCATTGTAGAAAGCCACGACATTTTGCAGCTAGCCATTAAAGGCGAAGTCGACTTTTTGGAAATTCCTTTAGAAGCGCCTATCTACGTTCCTGACTCACTATCACTAATTGAATTGCTGCGCACTTTACGGCAACAAAAGACCACTTTTTCCTTTGTGGTGAATGAATTTGGTCGTACAGAAGGCATTGTTACACTAGATGATGTGATGCTTTCACTCGTGGGTGACATGATGCCGTTTGCAGACAACCCTGAAGAAGCCTTAGCAGTAAAACGCGCTGATGGCTCTTGGTTGCTAGATGGCTTATTGCCAATTGATGAACTCAAACAAAAGCTAGCGATTCAGTCACTCGATTCAGAAGAAAGCAACAACTATCATACAGTTGGTGGTTTCGTTCTTTTTTCACTAGGCCGCATCCCAATGAAGTCTGAGTTCTTTCATTGTGGCGATTGGAAGTTTGAAGTGGTGGATGTCGATGGTAATCGCATCGATCAAGTGCTAGCGATTAAGCAAGCATCGTAAAGCTTAATCAGCTTATGTCAATGTCACTTCTTCAATTCCATATAAGCGGTCTTCCACAATATTGCTTTTATGCGAGGCGATTTCACCTTCAACGTCGCCTGCTACTTTGAATCGTGCAATATGAAATAATGCCTCACCAGCATTCACTAGTGGCAGCTTGCTCATGCAAATGATAATGCCATCCGTTTCAGCGACCAAAACTTCCTCCACATCACTAAATGGTGATGAAATAACGCCCAATGTATCACCTGGCTTCACTCGTACGCCTAACTTACATAGCGGCCTAAAGATGCCATCTAACGGTGCTCTAAACCAACTGCTTGATCGTGCAATATAAGGCTCTGCTCTAACGGTCACGGCCTTCCCTGTTGGCAACATGCCTAAGTGGCGCATCACACTGACAATACCTCGCACGCCAGTCACAATACATTGCTCAGACAAGCGTAGCGCTTCACCCGCTTCGTACGTGATGACAGGGATACCCAGTAAACCAGCCTCATATCGCAAACTGTTTTTAATCAACTCGGAATTGATAATCACAGGGATAGAAAAGCCTTGTGCAAGCGCTTTAACTTCACCGCTCTCTAATACAGCGCGTACTTGTGGCAAGTTGTCACGGTTAACCGCTGCCGTGTGTA
>JBLIIL010000019.1:0-35677 GCA_047634755.1 Methylophilaceae bacterium | reverse complement strand
TCTAATACGTACGATTGCAACATCGTATCGTGGGCGATGCCGTTGAGTTGGATGCCATGATTTTCTAATATGTGTTTGTCGTATTTTAAGTTCTGGCCGACTTTTTTAATATCAGGGTTTTCTAATACTGGTTTCAGCGTGGCGAGCGTTGCATTGAAGTCCAATTGTTCTGGCGCATCAAAATAATCGTGCGTGAGTGGTAAGTAGGCGGCTTCACCAGCTTGAACTGAAAGCGACAGACCCACAATTTTTGAAACTAATGGATCTAGTCCTGTGGTTTCCGTATCAAAACTAATAATGTCTGCGCTGTTGATTTTCGCTAACCATTCATCCAGCTGTTCTGGTGTGGTGATGGTGGTGAAGTTGCGGTCAGTATTGACTGACTCGGAAAAAATTTCATTGGCGCTAGCTTTTTTAGCTTTGGTAGCATCAGAGACAGGGCTTTTTGCAATACCTGTTGGTACGACGCCATTGGCATCCATATTTTCTAAATCACGTTTCCAGCTGTTTAACTCAAAGCGGTTAAATAATTCATGTAGTTTAGCTTTATCCAATGGGCGCGGGGCGAGGTAGGCTAAGTTATCTAGTCGGCCAATATCGACGCGGATGGTGATGAGTTCTTTTGCTTTTGGCAACCATTCGAGCGCAGCGTTTAAGTTCTCACCGACTTTGCCTTTGATGTTGTCGGCATTTTCGATAATACCGTCTAGAGTTCCGTATTCAGTTAACCATTTGACTGCGGTTTTGGGGCCGACTTTTTCTACACCTGGTACGTTGTCTACTTTGTCGCCAATTAGCGTTAAGTAATCAATGATTAAGCTAGGTGGTATACCAAATTTCTTTTCTACGCCTGCTTCATCTAATACATCATCGACACGTCTGAACGCATCGCGCATGGTGTTCACAACGGTAATTTTATCATTCACCAGTTGGGAGATATCTTTATCACCTGTCGAGATAATGGTTTTAATCCCTTCGCTCTCGGCTTGTTTCGCTAATGCGCCGATCACATCATCGGCTTCTACGCCTTCAATCATAATTAACGGCCAGCCTAATGCGGTAATCGCTTCATGCAATGGTGCGATTTGTGGACGTAAGTCATCTGGCATGGCGGCGCGGTTGGCTTTGTACTCGGGATATAGATCGTCGCGGAAGGTCTTACCTTTGGCGTCGAACACGCAGGCGCAATAGTCGGCAGGGTAGTCTTTATGTAAACGGCGCAGCATGTTTAACACGCCATGAATGGCACCAGTTGGTTCATTGGCAAAGTTACGCAAGTCAGGCATGGCGTGAAAAGCGCGGTATAAGTAAGAGGAGCCATCGACGAGTAAAAGGGTTTTCATATCAACATCTCATGTTTGCTGGTTTGTTTTATACAGTATTTTCCCATATCTAGGCAGACTTTATGTTATATGATTAATAGTAAGCATAATTAACACTGATTAATAAGAAGGGTAGGGCATGGTAACCAATAAATTACCACAAATGTCGACTGCAGAAATGCTGCATAGCGATGTTGAAGCCAATGAATCGTGGTATGCGTTTGAGATTATGGCGGAGTATGTGGGAGCGACTGAAAAGCTCAAGAAAATCACGCCTGCTATTTCTATTTTTGGTAGTGCGCGAACCAAGCCAGATCACGAATATTATCAATTAACTGAAAAAATTGCGCGCTTACTCTCGGATTCAGGTTTTACTGTGATTTCTGGTGGTGGCCCTGGCATTATGGAAGCAGCGAATAAAGGCGCGCATCCTGGAGTAGGGCCAAGTGTCGGTTTGAATATTGAGTTGCCATTTGAGCAGTCTGGCAACGGCTATCAAGACATTGGTATTACTTTTAAAACTTTTTTCTTACGTAAGGTTATGTTCGTGAAATACGCATCTGCTTACGTGGTGATGCCTGGTGGCTTTGGTACAATGGATGAGTTGATGGAAGCTATTACTTTGGTGCAAACAGGTAAAACACGAAGAATTCCGATTATTTTGGTCGGTTCAAAATTTTGGGGTGGATTGTTAGGTTGGTTGAAAAATACATTGATTGCGGAGGGAATGGCATCGCCAGATGATCTGGATTTATTGCAGGTGATTGATGAGCCTGAAGAAGTCGTTGCCGCTATCTTTAAATATTATGAATCTAAAGGCTTTGAACTGACGCATGAAGAGAAGAAAAAGCAGTTTTATTTATGATGGGGCTGTATTTCTATGAGTCATATTTTTTTTGAATCTTTATTTGATGTGAATTAAGGACTGTATACGTGCTTTTTGTTAAAATGAAAGTTACTTTATTGAAGATGGGTGGTACGAGATGAAAAAACAATCATTGTTAAGCGTATTAGTCGGCAGTGTATTGCTTTGTTTAACGCCGCAATGGCTGCTTGCAGCAGCGCCAGCGGATGCTAAAATACTAGAGCAGGTGGAACCACCTGCCAAGATAAAACAGGGTGAGCCTATGGAAGATGCGCCTGAGATTACCATTCGTAAAAAAGGTAGCAAAACCATCCAAGAATACCGTCTGAATGGTGAGCTTTATATGATGAAAATTACGCCTGATCATGGTGTTTCGTATTATTTATATAAGGAAGATCAGCAAAGTGATTGGGTTAATGTTGGGCCGATCCCACCATTAGCAGTGCCTAAATGGACGTTGTTTAGATTTTAATTTCATTGAATACAATAAAGGCTAAATGTGTTGATTTGGCCTTTCTACTCATTAAGTAACGCTTTATGTCAGTTTTTACTACACTCACACATCCAGAGGTTCAAGATTGCTTGCAGGATTTCTCTATCGGTGAAATGACTGAGCTAAGAGGCATCGCCTCAGGGATTACCAATACTAATTACTTTGTCATCACTGAAACATCACGTTATGTGCTGACGATATTTGAAGTGAATACAATTGACGAGCTACCTTACTTTGTTGATTTGATGACACACCTAGCTGACCACGATATTCCCTGTCCTGCGCCAATTCCAGATAAACAGGGCGTAGCATTGCGAGAAATTAAAGGTAAACCAGCGTTATTAGTCAGTTGTTTGCAAGGTGGTGATGTGACCGAGCCTGATGCAGAGCATTGCGCACAAGTCGGACGGGTATTGGGACAGATGCATCTTGCAGGTAATACTTTTGATCAACAATCAAAAAATCAACGTGATGCTGCATGGCGAAGTCATACTGCAGCACAAGTGATGGATAAAGTATCGGCTGGTGATCAAGCATTGTTGCAACAGGTATTAGCCTTTCAAGATAACCTCGATTTAGGTGGTTTGCCAACAGGTGTGATTCATGGCGATTTGTTCCGTGATAATGTACTATTTGATGGTGCAACTTTAGGTGGCTTTATTGATTTCTATTATGCTTGTCACGATGTGCTGGCTTATGATGTGGCGATTGCGGTGAATGACTGGTGTTTAACTGAAACAGGTGATTTTGATGAGCCACGTTTAAATTCTTTTATGCAGGCCTACACAGAAATCCGTCCATTTAATGAGGCGGAAAAACAAGCTTGGCAGGGTTTGTTATGCATCACGGCCTTACGTTTTTGGTTGTCGAGGTTATATGATTTTCATTTTCCTGCACAGGGCGAGTTAACGCATGCTAAAGACCCTGATTATTTCAAAAATATTCTGCTAAAAAGAGCAACGCCGAGCGCGTTATAGAAAGTTAGCGATGGCGATATTAGAATCACGTACAAAAACAGGGGTGAGATGGGTCACTGAAAGCGTTGCTTTATTCAAACAGACGCCAAGAAAGTGGCTGCTTCTCGCTTTATCCTACTTAGGCATATTCGTCTTCATTCCTTCATTCCCTGGATTGCAATTATTCTCATTTGTAACCATCTTGATTTGGCCGATGTTTATCGCGATTGCGATGCGGATGTACCGTAATGCTGAAGTCCAAAAAGATGAAAACTTATCAAGCATCATGCAATTAGTACAACCTAAAATGCGAGAGTTGTTGTTATTAGGTTTGATTAGTTTGTTTTACTTTATATTGGTCAGCATTATATTAAGCGCAGATTTGCAAGCGATTGCAGAAACCATGGAAAAGCAAGCACAATTGACCGAACAAGAAATTGTGCTTGCGATAGGCCAAACAGTGACGCCGGTTTTGCTTAAGCTTACTTTGTTATTTATTCCGCTGATGGTGGCCGTTTGGTTTGCACCCATGTTGATTGTTTTTAATGGTTACTCAGTGATGAAGTCCATTAAGTCGAGCATTGCAGGCTCATTACAATATGTGGTGGCAATGACGGCAGCATGGTTGCTGCTGACTGCGGGCATTATCTCGCTGATATTAACAGTTAGTCTAGTCGCTGGACTGTTTGCCTTTATTCAACCCGACTTTGCACAATCGTTAATGACCATGTTGATATTTGGCTGCTTGTTAGTCAGTATTGCACTCACGTTAGCTTTTCAGTACGTGAGTTATCGCGATATTTTCAGAGCGGCGCCTAGCGCTTAATACTTAAATGGGCGTGAGTTTCGCAAACTCTAAAGCTAGCCATTTCAAGCCGACATTGCCAAAATTCACCTGCACGCGCATGTCTTCTGCACTGCCTTCATAGCTTACTACAACACCGTTACCAAATTTCTTATGATCAACGCTTTGACCAATCTTCCAAAGCATCGCACTTTTTTGTTTGCTACTTTTAGCCTTGCCCATGCGATGCGGCAATTCATTGTAATCTGGACTGCCTGAGTGCCTCAGAGGCTTGCTGTTCAGACGTTTTAATAATTCCTCAGGGATTTCATCCAAGAAGCGTGAAGCGATGCCGTAACGTACCTTGCCGTGTAACATACGGCTTTGTGCATAGCTTAAGTACAGTCGTTGTCTTGCACGCGTTACCGCCACGTACATTAAACGACGCTCTTCTTCTAGGCCGTTATTCTCATACATGCTTTGCTCATGTGGGCATAAACCTTCTTCTAAGCCGCTAATAAACACCGTTCTAAACTCTAAGCCTTTAGATGCATGCACGGTCATGAGTTGTAACGCATCATGGCCAGCATCGGCTTGATGTTCACCCGCCTCTAAACTGGCATGGCTTAAGAATTGTGTCAGTAAATCTTGCTCAGTTTCGCCGTCGACATTATTGTGATTACCAAAGTCTTGATTAGCAAATGCCACTGCGGCAGTGACTAACTCTTCTAAGTTGTCAATGCGATCTTCGCCTTCTTTGGTGCTTTGGTAGTAATTTTTCAAGCCAGATGACGTTGTGGCAATCTCAGCGATTTCTGATAGTGAAATGCCATAAGCTTGGTCCGTCATTTCGCGAATCAATGCAACAAAGCCTTCGATACCTTTTGCGCCTTTTTTACCGTCGCCAGCCCGATTAATAGCAGCTTGCCATAGGCTACAATCTACAGCACGTGCTTCTGCTTGTAGCTGCTCTAAGGTGCGAGCACCAATGCCGCGAGTTGGGAAGTTAATCACACGGAGTAGGGCGGTATCGTCATTGGCGTTGGCGATTAAACGCATATAGGCCAGTGAATGTTTAATTTCCGCGCGTTCAAAAAAGCGTAAGCCACCATAGACACGATAAGGCAGGTTAGCTGAGAATAATGCATGCTCAATCACGCGAGACTGGGCATTACTACGATAAAGCATGGCAATCTCGCCTAAGCTGGTGCCTTCAGCATGTAGCATCTTGATTTCATCAACGATGAATTGTGCTTCATCAGTGTCGTTATAAGCTTCGTAAATACGCACTGGCTCACCTTTGCCAGCAGATGTCCATAGGTTTTTACCTAAGCGGTTTTGATTATTCGCAATAATGGCATTCGCTGCATCGAGAATATTGCTGTGTGAGCGGTAATTTTCTTCCAGCTTGACGATGTTTTGGACATTAAAATCATTTTCGAAGTCTTTCATATTGCCAACACGTGCACCGCGGAAGCCGTAGATCGATTGGTCATCATCACCCACGGCAAACATGCAATTATTTTTGCCAGCGAGTAGTTTTAACCACATATATTGTAAGCGGTTGGTATCTTGAAACTCATCGACCAAGATATATTGAAATCGGGATTGATAGTGTTCGCGGATATGCGTATCGCGGGCTAACAATTCATAGCAACGTAATAACAATTCAGAAAAATCGGCAACACCTTCACGGTTACACTGCTTATCATACTCTGCGTAAATCTCATTTAAGCGTTGCGAGTGTGCATCATGTGCATCCACTTTGTCTGCCCTTAAGCCTTCTTCTTTACAGTTATTGATATAGCCTTGTACTTGTTTCGGTGCAAATTTCTCATCATCAACATTCATCAATTTCAGCAATCGTTTGATACTGGATAGTTGGTCTGAATTATCTAATATCTGGAAAGTGCTGGGCAAGCCAGCTTCACGATGATGGGCACGTAATAATCGATTACACAAACCATGAAAAGTGCCCACCCACATACCGCGCGTATTGATTGGCATTATTGAAGTTAAGCGCGTTAACATTTCTTTTGCAGCTTTGTTCGTAAATGTTACCGCCATCAACCCCATAGGCGAAATCTGCCCAGTTTGAATCAGCCACGCAATACGGGTTGTTAGTACGCGTGTTTTACCACTACCTGCACCTGCTAAAATTAGAGAAGATTGATGTGGTAATGTGACGGCCTCTAACTGTTTATTGTTTAGGCCAGTGAGTAAAGAATCGCTATCTGTATTCGGAATATCCATACCAGTATTATAACGTGTGAATAAGTAAATCTCGGGCATGAATAGTCCGCTTTAGCTGGCATATTGTGCGAAGACACCTCTAACGGCTGCATTTGCAATATTCCACGAGGATGACCGCTGAGGCTATCTCATGAGATAGCGCTTTAGACTGATACAATTCGTTACAAAAAAAAGTGCAACAGGCATGAACTTCAGTGCAATAGTACAGTCATTATAAGCATGGTAATGAGATAGTTATTTTGTTACCGTTCCGCTTTTTCCTCCCTGAGCGGAAGCCTTTCTGAAAAGGCTTTTGGCCTTGATCAATCCCCTTTGATCAGGGCTTTTTTTAGTTTTATTTGGGGGGGTCTTGAATGTGGCTGTCAGTAAGCTTAGAGCCAAGTCAGTAGCACACTGGCTATCACACACCAAATGACGACAAAGAGTGGTGAAAGCCTCCATATGATTAGTAGGGAAAAACCACTAAGCGCAATTGCCAAATCAACCACATGCATCACGCTGGATGTGAATATCGGGTCGTACAGCGCAGCGGCTAAAATTCCGACTACGGCCGCATTAATACCTGTAATCGCATTTGCTGCATGCGGCCTGCTTACAATAGACTGCCATAAGGGAAGGGCTGCTGAGATTAAGAGAAAACCTGGCAAAAACATAAAGGTCAGCGCAATAGTAGCACCCAGCCAGTTAACGGATGTTGCCGTTGGCATGATGGCGCCAAGATAAGCCACAAACGAGAACATGGGGCCTGGGATGGCTTGCGATGCACCATAGCCAGCCAGAAAGTCAGTATTGGAGACTTGCCCTGTATTAACCACAGCATCTTGTAGTAACGGTAGTACAACATGGCCCCCGCCAAACACTAATGCGCCTGCACGGTAGAATGCCTGACCAGAGGTAACAAGATCTGATTGTTTTGGTAGGAATAAGGCTGCTAGCAGCAAGGCAATGAAAACACCGAGTAAGATTAAACCAAGTGACGGTTTGTAACCGACGTTAATCGGCTGTATTACCGTAGAAGACATTGAGTGACAAAAAGCAATGCCTGCAATCGCCCCAACAATAATCACCAGTATTTGAGACCAAGCGACATGTATGAGCAATATAGCGGCAACTGCACATAGGGCAATGGTGCGTCGCTGCCAGTCGGGGCAGAGCTTTTTAGACATTCCCCATACGGCATCAGCAACCACAGCAAAAGCGACTAGTTTTAACCCATGAATAATTGCGGTGCCAATCTCGCTTGAGAATAATGGAAGCGCAGAGGCAAAGCCAATGACGAGTAGCGCAGAGGGAAGAGTGAAGGCAAGAAAAGCAGCCAATGCACCTAACCAACCAGCGCGCAATAAGCCTAGTGAAAACCCGAGTTGACTACTGGCCGGGCCAGGTAGAAATTGGCAAATGGCGAGGAGCTGGCAGAATTGCTGCTCGTTCAGCCATTGGCGTTTTTCAATCAGTTCTTTTCGGAAATGTCCAATGTGTGCCACAGGCCCACCAAATGAAGTGAGCCCTAATTTAAAAAAGGTGTTGAATACTTCAGCAACACTCGCTTTTTGGGTCATTCTTTAAGCTTTCAATGCTTTATTTTGGGCATGGTGACATTAATATACCGTATTGCCATTTTTGGTTTCGTTAGACACTGTTTTAAGCGTATCCCAGTGTTCGATGATTTTGCCGTTTTCATTAAAGTGAAAAAAGTCCATGGTTACGTATTCATCGTTTCCCGGCCAGATTTGGTGTGGATGTAAAGCCACCAAATCACTTTCTGCGAAGGCACACTCAAAGTTGATTGATTTGTCAGGATAGTCACGCGCCATCTCATCAAAGTAGTCAATGAAGGCTTGTTTTCCATTCCAAAAGAAAGGGTTGTGTTGAATATATGTCTGCGCCGACATATCGTGAAACAACTTGGGCGACGGCGTGTAACATTCAATAGCCATCGCGTGGCTGGTGTAGATTAACCCGAATAGGCTAAACAATAATGCTGATACGTAAGCTGTAGCTGGTTTAAGCATTTCGCTTGCTATTTCCTTCTATCATTTTCAAAGATGATACACTAAAGTTGCCAATGAATCGGCTGTTGACCATGCTTGATTAAGTGTTGATTAATTTGCGAGAATTGATGATTGCCAAAAAAACCACGATGGGCAGACAATGGTGATGGATGCACTGACTGTAATACTAGATGTTTGGCCGTATTAATTGCAGTTCCTTTTTTTTTGGCATAACTGCCCCACAAGACAAATACGAGGCTTTCTTGTTGCGCGCTTAATGCCGCAATCACTGCATCCGTCAATGTTTCCCAGCCACGTTTTTGATGTGAACCCGCATTGGCCTGCTCCACTGTTAACGTGGCATTGAGTAGTAATACACCTTGTGCTGCCCAAGGTGACAAATCGCCGTTGCCGCTCATGGTAATGCCGAGGTCTGCCGCTATCTCTTTGAAAATATTCGCTAATGATGGCGGTAGTTTAACACCATCAGGCACAGAAAAACTTAAGCCGTGTGCTTGTCCATCGCCATGGTAAGGGTCTTGCCCAATAATCACTACACGTACTTGTTTAAATGGGGTGTGATTAAAGGCATTGAAAATGAGCGGACTAGGCGGATAAGTGACTTTACCAGCTGCTTCCTCCTGATTTAGAAAGGCAGCCAATGTTTGCATATATGGTTGCTCAAACTCTTGACCAATAACGGTTTGCCAAGATGAGTGTAGAGATCTGTATAGGGGTAAGCTTTGTTTGAGTATTGCTTGCATACTACTCTTTACTTGAACTGATTAATTCCATTAAGACATCAATTTTTTGTGGTTTTGCATATAGCCAACCTTGGCCATTCGTATTTGAATTTTTTTGTATGAATATACACTCTCTGCTCTTCAGTTTCTACCCCTTTAAATACGACCTTTACTGCTAGGTGTTCGAGCATACTAAATATACCATCCAAAGTAATGTAATTGACGGTTTCATTTTCGACTACTTGTGTGAAAATTTATCGACTTTAATTTCGCTGGGGACAAGTTTAGATTGCCAAGATAGGTTTGAGAAACCAGTCCCAAAATCATCTATCTAGACTAAATAGCCTTGTTCTTGAAGTCTTTTGGAAAATAAGGCTATTTTATCTTGGTCACTGGTTGTTCTCTTTGTTACTTCTAGTACTATTTGGCTTCGATTGAAGCGGTAGGTGGCGGACAACAGGTTGAGAAAGTAAATAACGTGTCACTTGTGAGTAATTCAGTTGAAATATTAATGCTTACTGTAAAAGCCGTATTTGTTTCTAGTATTTTGTGTAAGTCATGAAATATTCTGACTATTAATTTTTCGGTGAGTTTTTCAATCAGGTTTGATTCTTTGGCGACAGGGATGAATACATCAGGCGAAATTGGGCCCAGCTTAGAGTTATGCCATCGGGTAAGTGGCTCTACCCCGATGATTTCTTGCGTATCACTTTTTACTTGTGGTTGATAAATAGGAAAAATATTATCTTGTTGGAATTTTTTTTTAGTTTTCTGGCAAGTGCGCGAGGGCAACACGGAAATGTTCAATAATTAAGCGAAAAGCAATGGAAATAATGAGTAGCACCGGAAGAATGAAGCAGAGTGTTTTTGTTGATAGGCTATATAAACCTAGATTTCTATCAATTGGGGCTATGAATATATATTATACAAATCATTGCACTGCTTTTTAGACCGCATTCTATTGGGTATTGGGAGCCAATCCATCATGGTTTTTTTGTGCGAGATGATGGAATTAAATTCACCTGGTACCATCAAAACAAAGGAGCTATGGATGTGCCTAGTATTAGCTTCGAAATAAACAATACCCGCCATTGCATCAATCGTAGAAAAAATCGTTCAGTCAGTTGTATGTAAAATTGAGAAGGTAATGCAACAGCATCTTGATAAGTTACCGTTGGTGGGTTGCGGGTATTGTGATGAATAAAGCCAGTTTGACTATTTCTATATTGAAACCCAATGAACCCAGTAGAAATAAAGTCAATAAAAACAACAGTTAATAATATGACTAACTGTTTTTGATTCTTCATGTTTTATCCATATTATTGAGCTAGCTAAAGCAAACCAAAGAACTCGTTAGGCTAGTTGACTCAGTTTATTCTGCATGAATGCTACCGTTAACTAAGCCACCATCGTGCCTGATTCCATTGATTGATTACTCAAGTGTTAATTAATTTTACCCTTATCCAGTTATTCACGCACGTTAACGCTATCATAGTGTCGGAAGATAATAACCTCATAATTATTTAATCTTAAATATGGAAGCTACAACTGATGGCGCAAGCAAATATCAATACCCTGAAAGACAGACCTAAACCAAAACTCGTTGTCTCGTTAAAAGATTTATGGCCCTTTTTAAAACCATATCACTTACAGATGATAATTGCTTTTGTGTTGTTATGCCTTGCTTCATCTGCTTTACTATTAGTCCCGCTAGCATTTAGGGATTTAATTGATGTCGGTTTTGCTAAAGGTGATGGTGGAACACCCGCCATTAATATTGATACCAAGTTTGGTGTGTTATTTGGTTTAGCCGCTTTTTGGGCGCTCATGGTGGCTTCGCGTTTCTATATGGTGTCGTGGATAGGCGAACGCGTCACGGTGGATCTGCGCAGTGATGTGTATGCCAGTGTATTAAGGCAATCACCTCAATTCTTTGAAACCTTACAAACAGGTGAAGTGCTTTCTCGTTTAACGGGTGATACCACGCTTATTCAAACCGTTGTTGGTAGTTCCGCATCCATGGGTTTACGTAGTTTATTTCAATTTTTAGGCGGCATGATTATGCTTGCTGTTACCAGCTTCCACCTGTTCTCAATCAATATTGGCTTAATGATCTGTTTGATTTTCCCTATCATGCTCATCGGTCGTTCAGTCAAAAAGCTCTCACGTGAATCACAGGACCGTATTGCCGATAGTTCAGCCATGGCGGGTGAGATTTTAAATGCCATGCCAACTGTACAATCATATACACAAGAAACTCGTGAAACGAACCGCTTTACTGATAGCGCAAATTTAAGCTTTTTAACCGCTATTAGGCGCGTTAAGGTCAGAGCATTACTCACCGCAGTGATTATTACCGCCGTGATGGGTACGATTATTTTTGTTTTATGGCTAGGCGCGCGCCAAGTAAGTGAGGGTGTAATGACAGGTGGTGAACTAGCTTCATTTGTCTTATATGCGGCGATGGTTGCTGGCAGTGTGAGTACGATGGCACAAGTATGGGGTGACATCATGCGCGCCGCAGGTGCGACTGAGCGGTTACTCGAATTACTACATACTGAAACCGCAATTACTGAAGTGGATAACCCTTTGCCGTTAGCTGACATATCCAAAGCTGATATCCAATTCAACGATGTGACATTCCACTATCCATCTCGGCCAAATACGGAGGCGTTAAATGGCGTGAGCTTGCATATTAATGCAGGTGAAACAATCGCTTTAGTTGGGCCTTCAGGCGCAGGAAAAACCACTATTTTTCAACTGCTGTTACGCTTCTATGATGCACAGATTGGTAGCATTGCCATTAATGGACAACAGACGAGTGATATTAGCCTGCATGATTTGCGCCGTTTGATTGCCATCGTTCCGCAAGACCCTGTTATTTTCTCTGCCAATGTATTAGAAAACATTCGCTACGGCCAACAAGAAGCAACAGATGAAGCGGTCATCGCCGCAGCTAACGCCGCACAAGTTGCACAGTTTATACCGCAGCTCCCCGATGGCTATAACACCTTCTTGGGTGAGCGTGGCACACGTTTGTCTGGCGGACAAAGGCAGCGCATTGCGATTGCTCGTGCCATGTTAAAAGATGCACCTATTTTACTATTAGACGAAGCCACGAGCGCCTTAGATGCTGAGTCTGAAATACTCGTGCAAGAAGGGCTTAATGCTGCCATGCACGGTAGAACAACATTAATTATTGCCCATCGATTAGCCACTGTCCAAAAGGCCGATAAAATTGTAGTCATGGAAAATGGAGAGATAGTAGAAATAGGCGATGCGGTCGAATTGCGGAAAAAAGGTGGTTTGTATGCAAGACTCGCTGAATTGCAGTTCGCAACTGACTCACCCTTTCATAAGCAACTTAGCGCTTAAGCGCTAAGCGAGGTTGGAGACGCCCTTTGCGGGTATAGGCTCTCGCATAGCGATCTACCCACTAATCTATAGAACAGGCCCGTCTTTATTTAGGTTGGTAATAGCTCAATAATAGACGCGCCTTGCACGAGTATGCTACGGTTATTTGGAGCAGTGCTGTCCGGAAATCTGAGCACCTATCCGTCATCATGTTGGATATCGATTATTTCAAAAACATTAACGACATCTACGGACATGCTGCAGGTGATGATACCCTGGTTCAATTGTCAGTGATTTTACAATTAGAGAATAGAGCTGCCGATATCCTTGTCCACTGGGTGAGGCGAGGAGTTTATTACCCTGCTATCCAATACAGCTGAGCAAGCTGCCACTACCACTGCTGAGCGCTTATGCCAAAAGATTTCGACACTTTCCATTAATACAGATGCGTAAACAATTAACATCAGTTGCAGTTTTGGTGTTTCTTCCAAGTTACATGTTAATGAAAGCATTGACAAAGTGCTTACGAAAGCAGATGAGTGTTTATACTACGCGAAACAGACAGGTCGCAATCGTGTTTGCTAAAGTAGGAATGATGGAGCAGGTGCCGTATCTGAAGTGTAATTGACAATAGATTTAGCGCTGAACTACCTTGCAGGTGTTAGCTGTAAAACCATAGACAAAACAAAATCCGCCGAAGCGAGTTTGTTTTGTTAAAGCTGAAGACTTACTGAGTCAGACCAGCTTTTGTAAGGTCGATAAAGTCCAATTCACCGGCTTTCATGTCAGGCACCATGATGTAGCGTTCATCTTTAGTGATGGCGATATCAGCCGCCGCTTGGTATTGAGGGCCTACGGTTGTGAGTTCACCATCTAAGCCAACTGCAAACACTTTACCGTTTTTCCAGTCACTCACATACATCGTGCCGCTTGAGTGATGCACAAGGCCATCACCGCCGCCAAAGCCTTCTGCAACATTCGTGACCTCACCTGTTTCAGTGTTTAAGTTATATAAAATGCCAGATGTGAAATCAACCACCAATAAAAACGCGCCAGTATCATCAGCAAGCAAGCCGTTAGGTGCCATGACTAATGGGCTGTCATTACCATCGACTAACTTAGTCACTTCACCGTTAGCGGTAATTTTATAAATCACGCCGCCCAAGCCTGACCCTAAAATATCACCACTATCAGACACGTATAAATTGCCATGTGGATCCGCTTCTAAATCGTTTAGAAATTGTGGTGGTGATGTGAAAGCACTGGCTGGTACGAAGACTTCTTTTTGGGTCGCATCTGATAAGTTGATTTTAATGATTTGTGTTTTATCCGCCACATATAAAAAATCACCAATAATCACTAAGCCTTTAGGATCATCTAAGCCATCCGTAAATAAACTCACTTCGCCATTCTCAATCACACTAATTTGGCCATCACCATCTTTGCCAAACTCATTAATTTCAGACACGTAAATCTTACCGTCTTTGGCTTGAACTGCTGATTCGGGTGTTTTTAAACCAGTTATTTTCTCACCACTGACTTTGCTTATGACAGCAGCTTTCTCTGTTGCTTCTTTATCTGCACAGCCAATGAGGCTGGCAGAAATAGCAGCGCTTAGTAAGGCCACTTTAAGTGAATGGGTAATGGTTTGATTCAATGACATAGTAACCTCAATGTAATTAGTAATCGTTAATGCTTAGGTTGTTATTATGCACCCGCAACATGACATAGCTAATACTATATCCGTTAAGTTAAGAAGCGCAAAGTGTTGTTGTATGTTTTAATATAAATACATGGTTTAGACGAAAGTCGCAGAAAATTTCACGAGTCAAGTTAGCTTACTTTTTAAAGTATAGCCACAAAAAATTAAACTAAGAGTCAAAAATATTCCAAGCAGGATTCTTGTTGCTTTAAAACTACTTTGGAATGCATTGCCACCATCAATGTCGACAAATGAAGAGATTTTGATATCCTGAAGGGCATACTTGATTATATAAAGATGAACCAACTTTCATAAATGATTGTATTAATTTACCAATATTTTACTGGCTAATAACCTTTTCCTTATCTGACAGAAACCCTCTTTTATCTAAGTTACTAGTATGAGAGGATTGGCTGTAATGTAAACAAAGAAACCCTGCTGAAGCTAAAGTGAAAAAGATTCCGAATCCCAATAATAGTTTCATGTGCTACCTTTATTGAAGAAGCGTCAAAAGGTTATTGAATGTAATAACAAAGTGCTGACTTCATTTACTTACCAATCGCTTTAATACGGTTCGATAAGATTTTTAAACCGCATAAGAAGCATTTAGCAAAGTTGCCATCAATATGCTTAAAGCGCTTTTTAAGTGGTTTTTTTACTTTCCATGTGCCTTTGAAGCCATTAGGGAATACGACTAAGTCACCAGCTTTAAATGTAACAGCAGGGCTGCCATCTTCAGGTGTCATCACGCATTCACCTGCTTCGATGAGTGCTGTTTCTGTAGTGACGAATGTCCAAGGGAAAGTAGACACTTCTTTTTCCCATGTTGGCCAGTAGGCAGTGCCTAAGTCTTTTAAAACAGCTTCACTTGGGTTGCTGGTAACGGTAATTGCTTTCATGTTAAATCCTATTTGGTCAAATTAATTAGAGTAATGCTATAAACTGAATTATTAGCGGTGTGCCATAGTAAATTGTTGCGGCTAAAACACCTAGTAATTATGTTGATTTTACATCTCTGATTGTTTATTGTTGCAGCCTTCAACCACTGCTTGGCTAAAGAGAATTTTTACATGTACTATACTAACCTCCCACAGTGGCCAAAAACCTACCCAGAAACACATGCGCGCGGATCGCTTAAATTGCATAACGCAGATTTTCGTGTGACAGAACTGCCTTTGGCATTGCCGTCAGGGGAGGGGGAACATATTTGGGTGCAGGTAAGCAAAGATGGTGCTAATACCGCTTTTGTTGCGCAGCGCATTGCTGAATATGCTGGTGTGAAGGAAAACGATGTTGGTTACGCAGGTTTAAAAGACCGTTACGCAGTGACTGAGCAGTGGTTTAGTATTTATTTACCCAAAGGTGAAACGCCAGACCTCATGCAGTTAACGCATGATGAATTCACCGTATTAGCACAAAGCCGCCATGTGAAAAAATTGCGCCGTGGTGATTTGTTAGGTAATCACTTCGCCATTATCTTGCGCGATGTGGAAGGTGATAAAACGCTGACTGAAGCTAACTTAAAACAGATTCAACAGCATGGCGTACCAAACTACTTTGGCCCGCAACGATTTGGACATGATGGCGGTAATGTAGAACAAGGCCGTTTGATGGTGTCACGCAAGATTCGCGTCCGTAACCCCAAGATGAAAGGCATCTATTTATCCGCCGTCCGTTCTTTTGTCTTTAATGAAATACTGGCAGAGCGCATTAATAATGGCTTATGGGACAAAACACTAGTAGGCGATGTGTTAGATGATGACGGCCTGCCAACAGGTGCGTTATGGGGCCGTGGCCGTGTGGTAACTACTGATGCAGCTGGCGAGTTAGAGAACGCCATTGCCAAACAACATGCACCTTTATGTGAGGGCATGGAGCATGCTGGCCTGTCGCAAGATCGTCGGACGTTAGCCGCCATCCCAAAAGGAATGACATGGCAATGGATGGATAAATCACAATTGCAGCTTAGTTTTTCATTAGCCGCTGGTTATTATGCGACTTCTGTTTTGCGTGAGGTGTTGGATGCGGTGGAGCCTGATCGATATTAGTCAGCGTAATGCCCTTCAATGATTGTAACTATTAAAAAAGCTGACATCTAGGCGGCTTTTTTCACTTTAGTACTGATGGATAAGATTACAATGCTTCATCATCAGCTGGCGTTTCGCTTTCATCCGTTGGCACTTAAAGATCTAGCGTTGCGTCAGCAGGCATATCTTGTGCTATATCCGAGTTGGTATCTGCACAGGCAGTTAAAGAAAGTGTTAGTAATGCAGCAAGTAAAAATGAAAATTTCGTGATTCCATCCTAAAAAAGGAACTACGTTGATAAGTTGTTGAAATAACGTAAATAAGAATGTCATATACGTATTTTACGTTTGCGCGTTTATAAGCTTAACTCTACTAAATGCTAGCGTTATCTTGATCATAAATTACACTATTTAAGTTAAGTGGAATTTGGTGTAAAGCTGAGAGTAATCACGACAAATAATGGGTGGCGATTGGGGTATATATAAAGCGATTTGTCGGTAGTTATTCGTGCGCGTTACACTGGATGACATTGGGTCGTTTGCCATGCTGCGGACTATAAACGAATCCGCCCTACGCACACTGATCCAGTTATTCAATTATTCCAAGAATAAGCGTTAAAAACACAACATATTCTCGCGATTAATATCAGCAAAAGCGCACTAAAATGGAGTCATCATTCATTGCTAAGTTAATTACATGACTACAGACATTGCTCAACCTGGAGAAGAGGACTTTATTGTTCGCCACGACCTGCAAGTATTACAGATTTTAAAAGCTTTAAAAGATGAAGAGAATGACTTAAAAGTTTCGTTCAATCATGCAGAGGATGATTACTTAACGCGCATTATTCATATAGCGGCTGATCATCAGCACCTCTATCTTGATATCACCATCGATGAAGCCTTTAACAAGCGGATGGCTGCAAGTCCCGAATTGCTGATACATAAAGACAATGGCATCCGTATTAAATGGAAAGCACAGAAGCACAGTGTCGCGAAAATGAGTGATGGCCACGCGCTTAAAATGGAGGTTCCAAAAGCGTTAGTAAGACTGCAGCGCCGTGAATTGTTCCGATTAAAACCACCAATGCTCACCCCCATTCCCTGCGAGATTCCAGTGTCTGATAGTGAAAACCCCAAAATGATAAAAAGTATTCAATACAACTTAGTAGATGTTAGTTTAGGTGGTATCGGATTAATCATACAAAATGACTTACATCCATTAATAGAGGTAGGCGCAACATTTGAAGGCTGTAAAATTGACTTCCCTGACCTAGGTCAAGCGCTACTGAACCTAGAAGTGAGAAATATTATTTCATTAAGTGGTGATAAGCCAGAAGAAAAACACCGCATAGGACTCTGATTTAAAAAACCTAGTCGTGGCAGTGAAAGCCTTATTCAAAAATACACGTTTAATCTTGAACGATCTTTACTCGTTACAAACGCCAAAATGTAATGGTCGGTGGACTACCCTAATTATTCAGATTTAATTTACTTTGAGGCTAACAAATTCTGCAATTACTCTAAATAGTACATGCACTCGCCAACGATGACGACAAACGCTACAATCTAAGCTATAAAATGATCAGGAGTAAACAAATGGCAAAAACAGCATTAGTAACAGGTAGCAGCCGCGGTATAGGGTTGGAATTTTGTACGCAACTGCAACAGCGTGGCTTTGATGTGATTGCCACCTGTCGGTCAGCAACGCCAGCATTACAAGCGCTAGGTGTTGAAGTGATTGAACATGTAGAAGTGAGTGGCCCAGATAGTTTGCATCAATTAGTCGCAAAACTGGATGGCCGCAAGATTGACTGGTTGATTAATAATGCAGGGATTGCTGGTGGCCTTGGTTTAAATGACATTAGCACAACGGCTATTGCGAGCTTTAAACGCATGTTTGAGGTTAACAGCTTAGGCCCATTATTAGTCACTCACGCGTTAATGGATAATTTAAGCAAGGGTTCAAAAGTGGGCTTAGTCACCAGCCGTATGGGTTCGATTGCCGATAATGATTCTGGTGGCAGCTATGCCTACCGCATGTCAAAAGCTGCGTTAAATGCAGCGGGTAAATCTTTATCAATCGATTTGAAACCACAAGGCATTGCCGTCGCTATTTTGCACCCTGGTTGGGTGCGTACCGATATGACTGGTCATGGTGGCTTGATCAACACTGATGAATCGGTAGATGGCTTACTCAAACGGATGGACGCGCTGGAACTATCAAACTCAGGTACTTTTTGGCATACCAATGGTGAAGAGCTGCCTTGGTAAACTATTCAGACGAATCTATTTAGAAAGTTCTGTTCAAGCAGCGCAAGTATGCGGCGGACGACAAGCGCGTTCGCCTTATGTCTATTTAAGTACAGTGTCGTGGAAGCCATGAGAGGCGGCTTCAACTAAATCAAATACATGCTCAAAGCCGTGCTGACCACCATAATAAGGATCAGGCACATCGCTTTCTGGATGCTCTGGCGTGTATTCTAAAAATAGCTTTACCTTATGCTGATGCTCGATTGGGCATGCTTCCCTCAAAATATCGTAATTATCCGTATCCATCGCCAAGATATAGTCAAACGTCTCAAAGTCACCAGCCGTGAATTTACGTGCACGAATGTAAGACAGATCAACGCCGCGGCTTTCCGCCATTTGTTGTGACCGTGCATCAGGGGTTTCGCCGACATGGTAGGCATGCGTGCCTGCTGAATCCAGATGGAAACGATCTTCTGTGCCTCGTTCTTGAACCATGTGGTTAAAAACACCTTCAGCCGTTGGTGAACGACAGATGTTGCCCATACAAACGAATAGTACTTTTATTTGATTCATATCACTTTGAGACCTTTGCACGAAAGTCTTTCTGCCCAAATACGGCGTTAAAAATGTACTCAAATGCTCATTTACAAAAAAGTAAACTCTGCTTTTCCGTGCATTTTCACCTTGTCTTTGAACAAAAATCTCTTTCGTGTAAAGGCCTCACCTTTTTTAAGTTTCTGATAATAGTTGCTCAATCATTGATTCAGCTTGGCCTAAATAGCTACCACCGAATAAATTCACATGATTAAGAATATGATACAAATTATAAAGTGTTTTGCGTACAGCGTAACCCGCCTCTAATGGATATTCAGCATGGTAGGCACTGGTGAAATCATGGCCAAAACCACCAAATAACTCAGTCATCGCGATATCGGTTTCTCGGTCACCATAATAACTAGCAGGGTCGAAAATCACTGGGTTGCCTTGCTCATCACCAGCTGCATTACCACCCCATAAATCACCATGCAGCATGGAAGGGTGGGGGGTGTAATTGTCAAAAAACACATGCAGATTTTCGCTTAACAGCATGCCTCTATCTTGCACCCGACCCGCATAACCATTTTGCGCAGCAAAGTCTAATTGCTGGTTAAGTCTATGTTGCAGCCAGAACGTGTGCCAATCATCTTTACGGTCGTTAATTTGTGGCGTGCTGCCAATCGTATTGTCGATATACCAGCCGAAGTAGGGCATTGCCTGTTGATGTAATTGTGCTAATTGCTGCCCGAGCAACTTGGCAGCACCCCCGCGCATGCTGCCCAGCGCAATATATTCCAAGGCCAAATAGCTATGGTTATCTGCAGTGCCATAAGTAATCACTTTAGGCACACGTACACAATTAAGCTCAGCCATTTCTGCTAACGCAGCCGCTTCTGCTTCAAACATTGCGGATAAATCAGGCGAGTTCACTTTAATAAAATAATGCTGATGACCAGCAGTGACTTTATATGCCGTGTTAATACAGCCACCGCTAACTGAGCTCAGCGTGTAGTTACTCAGTTTGGTTTGCGCTGCTGCCTCAATCTGCTGGATAATAGAACTGAGTTGTGCCATAAGAACTCCCTAAGAATGCTTAAGTATTATAGTAGCGTAAATTTTCCAATACTTGATTTTTCAAAGGCAGGTAAGTACAGTTAACTTTAACGAATAATTACCTAGAACCTAAGCACGGAAGAGATTTTTGTTCAGAGAAAAGGCGAAAATGCATGCAAAAGCGGAGTTTACTTTTGGGTCAATGAGCATTTGAGTACATTTTTAACGCAGTATGTGGACAAAAAGACTTGCGTGCCCTAATACAGAGGAGTGAGTAATGCCATACCTAAACATCAAGACAAACCAAGAAATGAGTGATGTATCAGCATTCATCAAAAAAGCCAGTAGTATTGTAGCAAAAGCCAGTGGCAAGCCAGAAAGCTATGTGATGATTTCTGTTGATCAAAAAACGCCGATGGCTATGGGAGGCAGCGATGCACCAACCGCATTGTTAGACTATCGGGCTTTAGGATTGCCCAGTGACAGAAAAGCATTTTCAGATGCGCTATGCAGCCTAATATCAGAAGAACTATCCATCGCTGGAGATAGAATTTACATTAGCATGACCGACGCTGAGCGCCAAAACTGGGGATGGAATCACAGCACGTTTTAGTAATAGGGCGCAATATCTTTCACTTATTACGTCCTAAGTGGATTGATTTGTGTGGGTGGTTACGCGTGGGCAAACAAGTTGCCGACCCTACATGGCTAGATGCTTATTTTTCTTTAATGGATATATTATTAACCTGATTTTCGTAATAGGTATAGTGGGGGTGGTCTAGGGTAAAATTTTTCTCAAATGCTAACAATAGACCGCCAAAAAAAGATTCATTGGAAATTGTAACTTTAGACTTAAGTTCTTTAATTTTTGCAGATGTGAACTTTAGAATTGCAGAAAAGATAAAGTGACCTCTAATTAAGTTAATAAAGCTAGTGAGCTTCTCAGTAACTACCTTATTTATACTTTCTTTATCTTTGTCAGTAACTTCAAATGGAAGTGATTTCAAATGCTCTGAAATTTTTTCAGAGCAAATTAGGGGTTTGCTCTTACTATGTACTTTCGTTGTGATATCTGATATTCAAGTATAGTAAATGGGTTGCTTTGGTTATCAATCTTTTTTGCTTTTACTGTACGTTTCTTCCCCTTAACTAATAGGGAAATTTCAATAGAGTCAAAGTCATTATTACTTATTCCTTCAAGGTCCACAGTTAGGATGAATGGAGAATGTTCATAAATGTTGTTTTACCAGTACCATTTTTACCAATAATTATATTAACTTCATTATTGAAATCACAAGATGCATTACATCTATGCCAAAAGCCATCAATATTTACTCTTTGAATTTTGTACATTTTTTGTTCCTAGGATATTCCACCTAAATACAAGCTAGATTCTTTAGCTAGCTTAGATAGGTTTTGATTATTATTTTTTAGATACAAAAAATTATTAGTGCCCCGATTATAGCTACCAATTACTTTTTGGTTTTTTGTATTTGTAAAATTTATATTTGATTCATTTTATACCTATGTGATTGATAAAACAAAACCCGCCGAAGCGGGTTTTGTTTTATGAAACGTGGGTTAGCACATTTCAGCGAGCAAAAGCGGTTAGTGCAAGGCGACTATCCGAAGACAGTACAATTTGTACGACTAGGATAATCAACGCAGCAATCACCGTTTTAACGATGCTGAAATTACATCATACCACCCATACCACCCATACCACCCATACCACCCATATCAGGCATCGCAGGCGCGGCACCAGCAGCTTCTACTGGAGCATCGGCAATCATGCAGTCTGTTGTTAGCATTAAGCCAGCAATAGAAGCTGCATTTTGAAGTGCTGAACGCGTTACTTTCGTTGGATCAAGAATACCCATTTCGATCATGTCGCCGTAAGTTTCGTTCGCAGCGTTGTAACCGTAGTTGCCTTTACCAGCAGCAACGTTATTAACAACCACTGATTGCTCAGCACCTGCGTTATTAACAATTTGACGTAGCGGCTCTTCGACTGCACGTAATACAATCTTCACGCCAGCTTCTTGGTCAAGGTTGTCGCCCTTAACTTTAGCAATTGCATCACGTGCACGAATGAATGCAACGCCGCCGCCCGCAACTATGCCTTCTTCAACTGCAGCTCGTGTTGCGTGTAATGCATCTTCCACACGAGCTTTTTTCTCTTTCATTTCGATTTCAGTAGTAGCGCCCACTTTAATCACTGCAACACCACCTGCTAATTTAGCTACGCGTTCTTGTAGTTTTTCTTTATCGTAATCACTAGTTGAATTTTCTACTTCTGCTTTGATTTGGCTAATACGTGATTTGATATTTTTCTCGTCACCAGCACCGTCAATAATGATGGTGTTTTCTTTACCGATTTCGATGCGTTTAGCAGAACCTAAATTTTCTAGCTTAACGTCTTCAAGTTTCAAACCAACTTCTTCAGCGATTACTGTACCGCCAGTTAACACAGCGATATCTTCTAACATTGATTTACGACGGTCACCAAAACCAGGTGCTTTTACAGCCACTGTTTTTAAGATGCCGCGGATGTTGTTGACCACTAATGTTGCGAGTGCTTCACCATCGATATCTTCAGCGATGATTAATAGTGGGCGGCTTTCTTTAGCCACTTGCTCTAGTGTTGGTAGTAAATCACGGATATTTGAGATTTTTTTGTCGTGTAATAAAACATATGGATTCTCTAGCAATGCAATTTGACGCTCTGCATTGTTGATGAAGTATGGTGATAGGTAACCACGGTCAAACTGCATACCTTCAACAGTTTCTAATTCGTTGGTTAAGCCAGAACCGTCTTCAACAGTAATCACACCTTCTTTACCGACTTTTTCCATTGCGTCTGCAATGATTTGGCCAACTGATTCATCCGAGTTTGCTGAGATAGAACCAACTTGTGCGATTTCTTTACTCGTTGTACATGGTTTTGATTGCTTTTGTAATTCAGCTGTTGCTGCTTCAACTGCTTTATCAATACCGCGTTTTAAATCCATTGGGTTCATGCCAGCAGCGACTGATTTCATGCCTTCGCGAATAATCGCTTGTGCTAGAACTGTTGCTGTTGTTGTACCATCACCAGCGATGTCATTAGTTTTAGAAGCAACTTCTTTAACCATTTGAGCGCCCATGTTTTCAAACTTATCGCTAAGTTCGATTTCTTTAGCCACTGAAACACCATCTTTAGTAATAGTAGGTGCGCCGAATGAGCGCTCCAAAACAACGTTACGACCTTTAGGGCCTAAAGTAACGCGCACTGCATTAGCTAATACGTTTACACCTGTTACCATTTTTTGACGAACGTCATCGCCGAATCTTACGTCTTTTGCTGCCATTTAAATTCTCCTAAATGCTTTCTATTATTTGGTTTAAATTTTGTGTTGCAATGAATCGACTTATTCGACCCAATATACCCATCGAAATTATTCGACGATTGCTAAGATGTCATCTTCAGTCATGACAAGTAGCTCTTCGCCATCCACTTTAACTGGTGTGCCACCGTAGCTTTTGAATAACACTTTGTCGCCAACTTTAACGTCTAACGCAATGCTTTTGCCGTTGTCGTCTTTTTTGCCAGTACCGACTGCTAGGATCTCGCCTTCAGCTGGTTTCTCTGCTGCAGAGTCTGGAATAACAATACCTGATGCAGTTGTACGCTCTTCTTCTTTACGCTTTACAACAACACGATCGTGTAATGGACGAATTTTCATTAGATTTCTCCTTGAGTTATGCTTAAACTAGTAAAAGTTAATTAAATTACAATGTGCAAGAGTTTAGCACTCTCACTACTACAGTGCTAATTTGGGACGATAGTTCTGATTTCAAGAGATTATAATAAATAAATAAATTGGTTTAGGGGTATGGCGGTTTGACGGAAAAGAATAAAGTGGTAGAGAAGGCATCTGAGTTGGGGATTCAGCAATTGAATCTGAGTTATGATAAGGTCCAAGATAGATTGTTGTTTCGGGTCGGCTTAAGTGACGATACTGAAATTGCATTATGGTTTACCTATCACTTTTCACGTGGCTTATGGGCGGCGCTGAATGATAAGGCACATCTGCCTGAGTCTAAGACTTTTTCTCAAGTAGAAGCGGCGGAAGCCGTGGAGCAATTTGAGCAAGAGGTAAAAGCAACGGAAGCCTTGTCGAAATTAGACTTTGTAACAGAATATACACCACGTGACTCATTGCAAGATGATGGCACTTTATTGGCGATCAGCTTTAAACTGGGCGAGGATGCGAAGTTATTAGAGATTACGTGTTTAGAAGAGCTGGCAGTGAATGTAAATTTAACCCCAGAGCTGGTATTAGCGATTAGCAATATGTTGCAGTTGGCGACGAAAGAAGCAGGCTGGCCTATGGATGAAGCGGTTTCAGTGGCGATGATGGATGCGTCAGAAGTGCCAAAGTTATTGCATTAGAACATGCTGTAATTAAGGCATATTAAATATAAGGTTGTATTAATGGATTATACGAAGTTAGGTAATACCAATATTGAAGTGTCTAAAGTGTGTTTAGGCACCATGACTTATGGCGACCAAAACACCGAGGCTGATGCGCATGCACAGTTGGATTACGTTTTAGCGCAAGGCATTAACTTTGTTGATACCGCTGAGATGTATCCTGTACCACCAAAAGCAGAAACGTTTACGCGCACTGAAACCATGATAGGCCTGTGGCTGAAAAAACAAGCGCGCGATAAAATTATCTTAGGTACCAAAGCCGCCGGACCAAGACGTAATATTGGTTGGATACGTGGTGGGCCAACCAACTTAGATCGAGACAATATCCGCAGTGCGATACATGATTCATTAAAACGCTTGAAAACTGACTATATTGATGTGTACCAACTGCATTGGCCAGAGCGCAATGTGCCGATGTTTGGACAATATGTGTTTGACCCTGCTGAAGAGTTTGATGCCGAGGGTAATGAGATAGAATGGGTTGGCATTCAGAATCAATTGGAAACGTTGGCTGAACTAGTGAAAGAAGGCAAGATACGCGCAGTGGGCGTGAGTAATGAACAGCCATGGGGTCTGATGGAGTTTTGCCGCATTGCGGAGCAGCATAACTTACCGCGCGTTGCTACGATGCAGAACTGTTATAACTTAATTACGCGGGGCATGGAATTCGGCATGGCGGAAGTGCTGTATCGGGAGAATGTTAGTTTGCTGGCGTACTCACCATTAGCCTTCGGCCATTTGACGGCTAAATATATCGAAGACCCAAGCTCCGTTGGTCGCGCAACCTTGTTCCCTAGTTATGCATCACGTTATAAAAAACCGGCCGTGACGGCAGCGGTGAAACGCTATGCAGAACTCGCACGTGCCAATGATTTAACCCCAACGCAATTGGCACTGAGCTTTGTGTATAACCGTTGGTTTGTGACCAGTACGATTATTGGCGCAACAACGATGACGCAACTCAAAGAGAATATAAATGCGTATCAAATGAAACTGAGTGATGCGGTTATGAATGAGATTGAACAGATTCATCTGGCGATGATGAATCCTGCACCTTAATTTAGCGTACTTTAGTTCGGACTTCTTTTTGCTTGCCGCGTGATTTAAGCCACCAAAAAAAAGCAAAGTATAAGCCTATCGCTAAGCCCGATAAGATGATGCTGGCCATGTGCATATGAATAAAGGCAATGTGGCTAAAGAAGTACCCCGCTGTGACGAGCATGCCGGCCCAGATGAAGCTGCCTGCCGTTGAGGCGTATACATATTGTCGGAAGGGCATTTACTGATGCCTGCTAGCAAGGGCACAAAGGTTCTTACCACGGCAATAAACCCTGAAATCATCAACGTTAGTTGACCATATTTTTCATAAACGGCTTTCGTTTGGGCCATGGCTTTTTTGTTAACCCAACCTGAGTGACTACGATTGATTTTACAGGCATAAGCATTGCCAATTTTATAACTCACTATATTGTCTAGGGATGCGGCACTGATTAAGGTGGGGGCGAGATGTAGTGAGCCGAGGCTGCAAAAAGAACCCGCAACAAAAATCAACGGATTTCCCGGTAAGAAAAAGAATGGGAATATGCCGATTTCCAGAAATAGGATGGCGAATAAGATTAAGTAGACTTGATTGCCATAGGCGCCAATAATAGCGGCAATGTGGCTATCAAGATTCGTGAGAAAGCTTAAGATTTCCATTTGTCGTAGTATACAACCGTTATGAGAACGAAAAACAAGTACAATTTAACTCATGAGTAATGAAGCACTATTAAAAAGAAGTTTACAGGCGGTGTGGCATCCTTGCACTCAGATGAAACAACATGAGCATTTGCCGCTGGTGCCGATGCAGAGCGGCGAGGGCGTTTGGGTGAAAGATGCCGATGGTAAGCGTTATCTGGATGCGGTGAGTTCTTGGTGGGTGAATATCTTTGGACACAATAACCCACGGATTAAAGATGCGATTAAGCAACAGCTCGATACCTTAGAACATGTGATGTTGGCTGGTTTTACGCATGCGCCTGTTGTCGAGTTGTCGGAGAAGTTAGCAATATTAACAGGTTTAGGCCATGCTTTTTATGCCAGTGATGGCGCGAGTGCGACTGAGATTGCACTGAAGATGAGTTTTCATTATTGGCGCAATAGTGGAAAAGAAGCTAAAAACAAATTCATCAGTTTGCAAAACAGTTATCACGGCGAAACGTTAGGGTCGTTAGGCGTAACAGATGTCGCCATTTTTAAAGATACCTACGCGGCGTTATTAACGCAGTCAGCCAAAATGCCGAGTCCAGATTTTCGGCTAGCTGAAACTGGTGAAAGTGCTGAAGATTTTGCCTTACGCTGTGCAAAAGCATTAGAAGATTATGTCGCTCAACATCACCATGAACTAGCCGCGTTTATCATCGAACCATTGGTGCAATGTGCGGCAGGAATGGGCATGTATCACCCTGTTTATCTCAAGCGGGCGCGTGAGATTTGTAGCCAATACAATGTGCATTTAATTGCCGATGAAATTGCGGTTGGCTTTGGGCGAACAGGGACGATGTTTGCTTGCGAACAAGCAGGCATCAAGCCTGACTTTATTTGTTTGTCGAAAGGCATCACAGGTGGTTATTTACCATTGTCAGCCGTGCTGACGACAGATGATGTATATGCTGCATTCTATGATGACAGTACGGCTAAAGCCTTTTTACATAGCCATAGTTATACAGGTAATCCGTTGGCCTGTAGCGCGGCATTGGCGACCTTGGCAATATTTGAAACCGATGATGTGATTAATGAAAACAAACAAACAGCGGCGATAATTAACGATAAAATGAAGGTGCTGACTGACTTGCCAATCAGGCATTTTCGCAATCAAGGTATGATATTTGCCTTTGATATAAAGACGGAACAAACAACCTTTGCGAATACGTTTTATCAGCAGTCGCTTGACCATGGTTTACTGCTACGACCAATTGGCAAGACCGTTTATTTTATGCCGCCATATGTAATCAATGAAATTGAAATTGATTTCTTGGTGCAAACAACGAAGTTATCAATAGAAGCTTCTTTATGAAAAAATTACTCCCCTCTTTTTGCTTAATCTTAGTCAGCCATATTGCTCAAGCAGGACTGCCTGCACCAATCGCATCGGCATTAAAAAAGGCAGGTGTTCCCGAGTCTAGTACGTCGATTTATGTGCAAGCAGTTGATGGAAAACATGTGCAATTGAGCCTCAATGCCAATAAGCCGATGAATCCAGCATCCGTGATGAAGTTGGTGACAACCTATGCCGCTTTGGATTTATTGAAACCGACATTTAGATGGAAGACCGAAGTGTATCGAGATGGCGTGGTTGAAGATGGTATCTTGCATGGTAATTTAATTATTAAAGGTTATGGTGACCCTAGTTTTAAAGCGGATGAATTTAGGCGATTATTAGTGAGTGTTCGTCAGCAAGGGCTGAAAAAAATCACAGGCAATTTGATTATCGATAAAAGTTATTTTGCGAGGAGTGTTGCGAATCATAGAGTCTTTGATAATAAAAAATGGCGTTCATATAATGCATTGCCTAGTGCCTTTTTAGTGAATGGTCGTCATACCAGCTTTAAATTCACGGCGCATGAGGGTAAGGTGAATATTTCACAAGAGGTTGAATTGCCTGAAGTCAAAATTGTGAACAATATGACGCTGGTTAAAAATGGCTGTGGTAGTTGGCGCAACCGTTTGACCTATGATGTGAATACGTCTAGAACCAAAGCGGCAGTAACTTTTGGCGGTAAATTTTCTTCGCACTGCGGTGAGAAGTATTTAGAGCTGAGTTTGTTTGATGATGAGCATTATGCTTACTTTATGTTTAAAAATATTTGGCGACAACTCGGCGGTGTGTTTAATGGCAAGTTACGGAGTCAAACAGAAATGCCATTGCAAGTTGTTAAGTTAGTGGTGCAAGATTCCCAACCTTTAGCCAATATCGTGCGCGATGTGAACAAATGGAGCAATAATGTGATGGCAAGACAGGTATTGCTGACGGTTGCGGCGAATTATCATGATCAGCCAGCCAGTGAAGTGCGCGGTATGTTGGCGGTAAAATCGTGGATGGCCGATAACGGATGGAATGCCGATAGTTGGGTGATTGAAAATGGTTCTGGATTGTCACGGATTGAGCGTGTGACGGCGAAGGTTTTAGGTGGCATGCTGCTGGATGCCTATGAAGGGCCGTTGATGTCAGAGCTGATGTCATCACTGCCAATACTGTCTTTAGATGGGACGTTGATTAGCCGCCTAAGAAAAAAATCAGTGAGCGGAAGAGCGCATATGAAAACAGGTTCTATTAAAGGTGTGAAGGCCATCGCTGGTTATGTATTAGATGCAAAAAATCGACGTAGTGTGGTGGTGATGATTGTGAATCATGCCAAAGCATCTTCGAGTCAGAAAGCACAAGATGCCTTGATTGAGTGGGTTTATAATCGGCCTTAGCGCATAGGGCTTCGAACTTAATGCAATTTACAGTATCATACTGGCTTAACCTATAACTCATTTTTAACTGGACTAATTGAATGGCTAATATGAACAAATTAAATACCCTAGTCGCAGCTTTGTGCCTTGTAGCACTAAATGCATGTCAAGCTGAACCAAGCAATGTTGCCGAGAAGAATAAGGAAACAACAGAAATGACACAAAGTATTACTGAACTGGTTAAAAATAATACCGTTGTAGGCGAAGGCCGTGAAGCTGAAATTGGTTTTATGGTATCAGTGCATTACACAGGTTGGTTATTTGATGAAAATGCACCAGATAATAAAGGTGAAAAATTTGATAGCTCAGTCGATAGAGGCCAACCTTTTGAGTTTAACTTAGGTGCTGGACAAGTGATTCAAGGTTGGGACAAAGGTTTTGCAGGGATGAAAATTGGCGGTAAACGTACATTGATTATTCCACCTGAAATGGGCTACGGCGCACGTGGTGCAGGCGGTGCAATTCCACCTAATGCGACATTAATTTTTGATGTTGAACTGTTAGACGTTAAATAGTCAATGCACTAAATATTTAAGTGTTAAAAAGGAATGTGCACTTCAAAATCGGTCACTGGCTTTGCAGCCGCATCATGATGTACCAAAGACGCACCAAGGTCGCCAGAGAATAAAATCTTACTGGCGGCATCATAAAATTGAAAGTTGCCTTCTGAATGTAAAAAATACGCTAGGATTGCTTTGATGGTTGTTTTGCCCAGCATAATATTCATGCCTTTATCTGGTATACCAATAATCCGACCTTCTGTCTTGCCGACACCACAATAGTGCGGTAAAAATTGCTCCCATATCCCCGGTGCGATAAGCTTGCAATCTGTGCCTACCGTTCATTTGTTGATCGATGCGACAATGTCTGGATCTTGATGAGAGGCGAGAATGTATTCTAAATTTTTAAAGTGAAAATATTTCCCCACAGTCATCATTAGCGCGTTATAGGTCATGTTGCTCTATGAGTTCGCCGTGCTCATCAGTGACAACGAGAAACTGATTGGATTGCACGGCATCGGAGCTGCTATCATCGACTTAGTCACTAAATGAAATGCAGACATGATGCCATTGTTCAGTAATTCGGTACTCATATAAAGACTCGGTAATAGGATTTTTTAGTGAAAAGGCGGCAGTATCTGTCATTTCTGCACTGTGTATAATGATGTAAATCAACAGCCTGCCAATTATGAAGGGCAAGGCGGGCTACTAATAAATGAATAAAAGGTGAAAAGTGAAAGTTAAGATTAAGTGGATTGAAGATGTAACGTTTATGGGCGAGTCCGAAACTGGGCATGCCGTGGTCATGGATGGCGCACCTGAAAATGGTGGGCGGAATATTGGCATGCGACCAATGGAGATGTTGTTAATTGGTATGGGCGGATGCACCTCTTTTGATGTGGTGACGATTCTAAAAAAATCACGCCAAGCAGTTGTTGATTGTGTCGCTGACATCACAGCAGAACGCTCAGATGAAATACCAAAGGTCTTTACTAAGATTCACGTACACTTTGTGATTACAGGTAATGATATGAATGAGAAGCAAGTGGCTCGTGCGGTAGAGCTGTCAGCTGAAAAATATTGCTCAGCTTCTATCATGTTAAGTAAAAGTGTTGAGATTACCCATGGTTTTGAGATTAAAGCAGTTGGTGCTTAATCGTGAGTAAACCGCAAGGGATGTTAGGGCTACGTCATATAGCCCTTTTTGTTCAAGAGTTAGACACGGCTATCGATTTTTATACACGCATCATGGATATGGAAATTGAATGGCAGCCAGATGCAGATAATGTGTACTTAACTAATGGTGGTGATGTGTTTGCACTGCATCGTGTCGATTACACGCCGCAAGCGCAACAGCGTTTAGACCACATTGGTTTTGTGCTGGATAGTGTGGATGCTGTTGATGCTTGGTATGAACACTTTGTCAAAGCCGATGTGCGAATTACTGAGGCGCCTAAAACCCATAGGGATGGATCGCGTGGGTTTTATTGTTTAGATGCTGTTGGGCATTTGTTAGAGTTAATTTATCATCCGCCCATTGTTAAGTTGTTAACGTAAAGACTATAAAGCGTTAAGCTTTGATGATTTTAACTGTCATCGGGTCCTTATCTTCAATGACTTGAAATAGGCGGTCAATATTAGGGTGCTTGCGAGGGTGGTCTTCTGCATCAGCAGTGTGTTCTGCGTACAGGGACAAGCCTTCTATTGCAGCCTCTACATTGATGCTGCCAAATATTTTGTACAGATGGCTGTAAACCTTGACTGAGCCCACACTGCCTGGTTTATTCATCAACACACCAGCTTCTTCTCCATCTGTATAAAATAGCTCTATACGCACAATATCATCAACAGGATCTAAATCCAGTAAGACATCTTTAAAATTTTCCATGGTTTCACTTTCTAAGTGGTAATGTCAGCTATACGTAATATGCTGTTGTTGTCATTAGTTTCGATGATAGTTTCATTGCGGCTCTCACGGCATGAGGCAACTCGGCTGCGCCTAAGTTAACCGCTTCTTGTGCATGTGCTGTTTCATCAATATGCATTTGTTCAACAATGGCACGTGTTTTACTATCCGTTATGGGTAGCTTTTCTAAATGGCTAGATAAATGCGCACTCACTTGTTGTTCAGTCTCTGCTACAAATCCTAAATTCCATTTGTCGCCAATTGCACCAGCAACTGCACCGATGGTGAAGCTGCCTAGGTACCAAACTGGGTTGAGTAAACTTTTTCTGCCACCCAGTTCTTTAATGCGTGATTCGCACCAGGCTAGATGGTCGGTTTCCTCAGCTGCGGCATGTTTTAGTGCGTTAACAATCTGTGGGTTGCGAGAGGTGAATGCTTGGCCGCTATACAGGGCTTGTGCGCATACTTCTCCAACATGATTTATGCGCATTAAGCTAATCACGCCTTGCTTCGCACTGTCGTTGATACCATCCTCTTCTATCGCGGCATCAGGGTGTGCTCGGGTGGCTTTTGCTTCTGTAAAAACAGTGCGTAATGCAGTGTCAAACGTCGTAATAAGATTATCTATCAGCATGGTATGAGTTTAATTTAAATGGCTACTAAAGCAAACGATTTTATGCTTTTATTACTCATGAAAAAACCCTAAAAGTCTAGGTTGAAAGCAAGACTTTGTAGGGCTGGGTTTGCAGCTATTGAGAGGCTATTATTTTGGTGTTGCTTCTGCTTTTTTCACCTCTTCTTTTGGTGTAGTTTCAACTGGTAAGCCTTTCAGTACATTCATCGCTTGGACAAATTGAATATCATCTTCAGAGGCTGGCTTAATAGGGCCTTTAGCCTCAGCAAATTTTTTCTCTTTTGCTTTTTTGAGTGCGGCTTCTTTTCCAGCTTCCACTTTGGCTGCTGCTCTTTTCATTTCAGTCTCTTTAGCGTCAGAGTCATCTTTAGGATTGGATAAATGACCTGCTAAATCCGCTTCATAAATACGGTATGAGTCGTCAGACCCATCACCAACATTAATATCAGGCACAATGCCTTTCGCTTGGATTGAGCGACCATTTGGTGTGAAGTAACGTGCTGTGGTGAGCTTGATTGCACTACCATTATTCATTGGCAAGATGGTTTGTACTGACCCTTTACCAAAGCTCTTAACGCCTAAGATAGTCGCGCGTTTATGATCTTGCAATGCACCAGCAACAATTTCAGAGGCTGATGCTGAACCTGCATTTAATAGCACGACCATTTTTGTTGTTTTATAGCTGGCAGGTACGTTTCTTAGATAGTCTGACTTTCCACGACGGGCATAATCTCTAGCGTTCGCTTTCAAGTTCATTTTAGAGTCTGCTATGCGACCTTCGGTATAAACTACTAATTTGTCTTTTGGTAAGAAGGCTGCTGAAACACCTACAGCTGCATCAAGTAAGCCACCTGGATTGTTACGTAAATCCAGCACTAAGCCTTTGAGTGGTTTTTTGTTTTCTTTTTCTAGTGAAATCAGCGCTTTTGCTAAATCTTCACCCGTGTGATCTTGGAACTGCGTAATACGGACATAGCCGTAATCTTTTTCGATGTATTTGTTTTTAACGCTTTGAGATTTGATGATGTCACGCGTAATGGTAAAGGTTAGTGGTTTATCTGCATTTTTACGTAGTACGGTTAGCATGATATCAGTGCCTCGTTTCCCACGCATAATTTTAACCGCATCGTTTAGTGTCATGCCGCGTACTGGTTTGTCGTCAAGCTTCATCACAAGGTCGCCAGGTTTTAAACCAACTTTGTAAGCGGGGCTATCTTCAATAGGGGTCACGACTTTAACTAAGCCATCTTCCATGGTGACTTCAATGCCTAAACCGCCAAACTCGCCTTGTGTGCCAGCTTGTAAATCTTTATATGCATCTTTATCCATGTAGGCTGAGTGCGGGTCTAGGCCCTGCAACATGCCTGTTAATGCTTCGTTGATGAGCTTTTTATCTGCAACCACTTCAACATAGTCACTTTTAACTTTGCCATAGACTTCAGCAAACACACGTAGGTCATCAACGGGTAGGTCAGAGACGCCTAGCTTCTCAGCCAGTGCGGTTAAATTAAGGCTAATCAGTAATCCAATCAAAATACCTGATGAGATTAAGCTAAACTTTTTAAATGTTGCGTGCATGTGTTGCCTTTTTAATTGATATAGAATGTTCAACGTATGTTCAGTGTATAGGGACACATAACCATATAATAGGTTCATATTTCTTATATTTCAAATGCATTATATCGCTGAATAGGTAAAACATCTTTAAATGGGGGATTTAGTGGCAAATACATATCGTGTTGAAATAGAATATTGTACGCAATGCCGTTGGTTATTACGTGCGGCTTGGATGGCGCAGGAACTGTTAACGACTTTTGATGCCGATTTAACCGCCGTATCATTAATGCCAGGTACCGGAGGTGTTTTTGAGGTGCGTTTAAATAAGGTCGTTTTGTTTGATAGGAAAATGATGGAGCGCTTTCCTGAATCAAAAGAATTAAAGCAGTTGATTCGTGATCACATTGCCCCAGATAGAAGCCTCGGACACAGCGACAAGCCAGTAGCTTAACGCCATAAAGCTTAGTCTTCGTTGGTTTCTTTCATGCGTTTGCCAACATTGAAGCGTTGTTTCCAGTAACCAGTGTCCATGTTTTCAACTCTGACTTTGCTGCCTGTACGCGGTGCATGAATAAATTCACCCACGCCAAGGTAGATGCCAACATGAGAGGACGCTCTTCTTCTCGTGTTGAAAAAGACCAAGTCGCCAGGTAGCACTTCCTGCTTCTTGACTGTTCCACCGATACGGCTTAAGCCACGCGTTGTTCGAGGCAGTTTAACATTGGCCGCTTTATTAAATACATATCCTACAAAGTCGCTGCAATCAAATCCCGTTTGAGGTGAGTTGCCACCATATTTGTATTTAATACCTTTAAGGCACATGGCTTGAGAGAGTACCTCGTCTGAGATAGAGCTTTTTACTGCCTCCAGAAAGGTGATGAGGACAACTTTCGCATTTTGAGTGCTAAAGTTAGCGGCAGCGCTATTGCAAAGCATGATGCTGACAATGCAAAGCAAGTGAACAATAAAACGGTTCATGATTTTTACTCTAAACACTGAAAGTTAAATGCCAGCTCTTGGAAATAGTAAGGATTGTACAGGACACTCAACACTTTACTGTTGACGCTTTAAGAAGGCGATTTAGTGATGTGGTTGTATTTCGTGCATCAACGCATATTCATGGGATAATTAGGCTTATGTCTGAGAGTCAAAATAAAAGCAGTGAAAGCCATAAGCCTGGAAATCAAAAATCCGAAAACAACAGTAGTGATTATCAGAATAAGCAATTAAGCCAAGTATTCGCAGCAGACGGTGCTTTAGCGACTACCATTGATGGTTACACCGAGCGAGAAGAGCAAGTACGCATGGCGCATGCCATTGCCGATGCGATTGCTGGGAATAAGCAATTGGTCGCAGAAGCCGGAACGGGTACTGGCAAAACATTTGCTTACTTGGTGCCCGCATTACTGTCTGGCGGCAAAGTGATTATTTCAACGGGTACCAAAACCTTGCAAGACCAATTGTTCAATCGTGATTTGCCTAATGTACGTGATGCGCTCAAAGTGCCCGTCACGGTTAGTATGCTAAAAGGGCGTGCTAATTATGTGTGTCACTATCATTTAGAAAGTGCAGAAAAAGAAGGCCGCTTTGCCTCGCACGAGGATGCAAAGTATATCCATATCATTAAGGACTTTGCTGAACATAACAAAACAGGTGATAAGGCTGAGTTAACTGACGTGCCAGAAAATGCCATGATTTGGTCAAATGTCACCTCCACTCGAGATAACTGTTTAGGTCAAGATTGTCATTATTATAAAGAGTGCTTTGTGATGGA
>JBLIIL010000018.1:0-37097 GCA_047634755.1 Methylophilaceae bacterium | reverse complement strand
TCAAAAAAATAATAACTGCTCTTCCGCCTTTGCAATCACGACATCTATTGCCGTAGCATATTCACGCTCACCTAATAGGACAGTATTTTTTGGTAATTCAAGTTCACTCATGATTCATTCACCTAATCTATCTCATCAACGCGCCTATTTAATTGTAATATAGCCTGCCAATAATGAGGAATGAAAGGTTTTCGTTAACATAAATCGCTGCGTGTCATTTAAAACTTGCGTGTTTAAAGTGCGTGTATCTGCTAATTCGCGAACAGATGATTGTATGCCCTCTGGAACGATTAAAGGTTCGCCATTAATGTAAAAATGGCTGCCATAAAAGAGCAATTGAGATTTTAAATCGAGGCATAAGATGTGTTTAGCCAGCAGTTGAGCAAAATCATCAATAGACACTTCTCCAGCAGCTTTAGTATCGACAGACTCAAAAAACACATCTGGTCTTGGCTCTGTCAGTGAACGTGCTAAAAAGTCGCATACGGTGTTTTTATCCCATGTAATTTTTTGTAACATGACTCCCACTTTTGCAATCATGACATCGCTGATTTCGGCAGGGTGTTGCTGACAACGTAAATCAGCATCCTCATACAAGCCATCTGCTTGAATGGTATCTTGCATGTGCTCCAAAAAGGATTCAATGACCTCTTGCGTTTTTGGCACTCTAAAGCCAATAGAGTAAGTCATGCAATCATCATCTTCCGATACGCCATGATGGGCAATATTCGGAGGTAAATAAAGCATGTCGCCAGCCTCTAGTACCCACTCTTGTTTCGCTTCAAAATTTTCTAGAATGCGTAATGGCAAACCATCTATTAACGTTAAATCAGGTTGTACATTAATCTTCCAGCGTCTTTTTCCACTACCTTGCAATAAGAATACATCGTATGAATCTATATGTGGTCCAACAGAGCCGCCAGTGACAGCGTAACTTACCATGAGGTCGTCTAAACGCGCATGTGGGATAAAGTTAAACTGGCTGAGGAGTTCGGCTGCTTCAGGCAGGTGATGGTTGACGGTTTGTACTAATAGCGTCCAATCTTTTTCAGGCAGGGCAGTGAGTGACTCTTCATTTAATGGGCCGTGTGTTAAGTGCCAAGTGTCATCAATTTTCTTCACAATTCTAGATTGCACGTCCTCTTCGCAGGCGAGTCCAGCTAATTCATTAGGCGTTAAAAAGCCTTTGAAGTTCGGTACTGCTTGGCGAATCAATAGTGGCTTTTTTTGCCAATATTCTGTCAAAAATGCTTCAGGCGTTAGTTCGTTCAATAGGGTTAATGGCGTGTTCATGTCGATATTCTAGTCTTGTTTGAACGGCAATGAAAATAATTACAAGAATTGACAGGCAAGTCTATAGTGGTTATTACAAAATATTAGAAAAATTCATCTGATCTTTTGAGGAGAAGCAGAACATACGTAAGCCTTTTGATTGAGACGTCAAAATCAACCACGGTGAATGCCCCCCACGATTGTCCTGACACTTGTAGCATGGAATACCATGTGCAAGATGGCAAGTTACTCAAAGTCACAGGTAATAAAAAACACCCGATGACGCACGGCGGCTTATGCGTCAAACTCAAAGATTAACAAAACGTCATTATCATCCAGATCGTCTGCTGTACCCAATGAAGCGCGTAGTTCCTAAAGAGACTAAGCAGTTTAAACGCATCAGCTGTGATGAAGCACTAACAACGATTATCGATAAATGGAAAACCATTATTGATGAACATGGCTCACAAACCACTATGCCGAACAGCTATTTAGGTAAGCAAGGCTTAGTACATGGCTTAAATGGTGGCGATGCTTTCTTCGCGCGGATGGGCGCAACCGTGACTGAGCGTACCTTCTGTGTTGAAGGCTCGTGTACAGTATGGCTATTAACCGTTGATCCAACAGCTGGCTTAGAATCTGAAAGCTTTAAGCATGCTAAATACATTGTGGTGTGGGCATGTAACTCAGTGAACACTAACTTACATCATTTGCACATCATTTGCACATCATTCACGAAGCACAGAAGACTGGCGTCAAAGTCGCCGTGATTAACTCTAACGCCTCTAAAACTGCAAAAGCAGAAGAATGGCACATTGCGCCTAAACCGGGTACCGATGGTGCATTAGCCATGGCTATGATGCATGTGATTATCGACGAAGGCCTAAAAGATCAAGATTAAATTGATAACTATACAGAAGGTTATGCTGAACTCGCTGCGCGAGCCAAAACACGCACGCCGAAATGGGTAGAAGAAATCACGGGCATTCCAGCAGATGATATTAGAAAATTTGCGCGTGAATATGCAACGACACAACCAGCGGCGATTCGCCTAGGTGTGGCGTTAGAAAGAAACTACGGGGGTAGCCAAGCGATTCTACAGTCACTTGCTTGCCAGCACCCACAGGCGATTGGCGTCATGTTGGCGGCAGCGCATTACAATTCCCTATATGGGAACACCCATACAAGTATGATGTGATCTGCCGTCCAGACATCATTCCAGAAAGCACGCAAGTGGTGAATAACTTGTAGTTTGGCCGCGCATTACTGGGTGAGTTAGACCTTAAAACACCGATTAAATAAGTGATGGTTTGGAATGCTAACCCAATGACAGAAGAGCCAGAGACGGAAAAAATTGCCAAATGATTAGAACGTGAAGATTTATTTACCGTCGTGGCAGACCACTTTATCTCAGACACGGTGACCTATGCCGATATTGTTTTGCCATCCGCGATGGATGACATGGTGCTGTCATGGGGCCATCTATACCTCACCTACAATGAACAATGTATTGATGCACCAGGTGATGCCATCTCTAACCGAGAAATATTCAGATGTCTAGTTGCACGCATGGGTTATGACGATGAAAACCTAAAATGGAGTGATAGCGAGTGCTTAGAAAACCTTGTTGACTGAGATGCAACCACCAGCGAAGGCGTTGACTTAGATTACCTACGTGAACATGGTTATGCGCGCTTAAAAGCCTTTAGTAATATGGATACGCGTGCCCGTCATGCAGAAGGTAACTTCCAAACACCGAATGGCAAATGCAACTTTATGGGGGAAAGCGCTAAAAACTTTGTCGCAGGCCCATTCCGTCAAATGTACGAAGGTTTTCAACCAGGATAAGACTTGGATTCATTGCCACACTATCTAGAGTCACGTGACTCAGCGAATACTAACCCTGAGCTAGCGGCTAAATACTCACTCAGCATTATTTGACCTAAGAGCCGAGCATTCTTAAACTCTTGCTATGCCAATATAGATAGTGAGCAAAAAGCACAAGGCGAGCAGTTTATGATGATGAATGCAGCCGATGCGGATGCGCGTGGTATTAAACATGATGCGACGGTAAGAGTGTTTAATGGTCGTGGTGCGTACGAAGGTAAAGCGATTATTACGGATGGTCTGAATGCTGGGATTGTTGTGGCTTCACTGTATTATTGGAGACAGTTGAATAAAGGGACTGTTAACTCAATTAGTTTGGCTGAGTTTGGGGATATAGGGAATTCGACTAGCTTCTCGGATAATTTGGTTGAGGTTGAATTGGGGTAGAGTTTCGGGTTTAGGCGGCGCATATAAATGCACCGCTCCCAATGGCTAAAGGTACATTTGTATATTTCTTTTGTATGTAGGATATTTTTGGGACTCTCTATCTGATAAAAGTCTTACAATGTTTCCTCTGTATAGAAATGACTTGTCTGGGAATTCTTCTAAAACTAGGTTGTAATTATGCTGAACCCAGTCATGAACACCCATGATGTGTTCTTGTAAAACGTCAGCCGTAAGTTTTGATATGGATATGGTTGATTTTTATTATATTCATCAACTATTGAATAGTTTGTTGTTTCTGAAAACATAGTACGCCCTTTGAGAAATGGGTAAGCATAATACTAAAACATTTTACGGGTCAGACTCAACAGGGGTTTTTAAAAAATAGTCACTGACTAATTAGCTATGTTTAATCATTGTTAGTTTTATTGGTTGAGAATGAGATGCAACAAAGTTCATTTTTCAATTCTGAAATTTGGTTATCCATTTCTGCTTAAATCCATACATTTTGAAATTTTCATCAAAATTAATACTAATAGTTAAGATATTCATACTATCTTTAGCTATATTTATAGATGTAATATTTTCAAATTAACATCCAAATCTTCCTGCAATATCTGAAGTTATTTGGTCGTTTCTATTGAATTGTTAGATCTGTATATCTATAAAATGTAATAGTCTGTTTTTTCTATCAATTGTGATAAATATGTTATTAAAGTCAAAGTGATAATTTACATTAAATTCACCATATTTAGCCGCTTTCAACTCATTAAGTTGCAAGCGATTTTTTGAAAGTTAAATAAGTGCGGGGTAGAACCTCCCCACTCATCTTAGCTGATAATGGGGTTTTCTGAGTTCAGTGGTGCAATCGTGAAATTTTAAGTGGTATTCCATTCCCTTTGCGCCGCGCCGCGCAACGGAAGTGAACAAGGAGGTGTCGTCGAGGACCTGTTCGAGCACCGCGACAGTCCATGTTTTTTATGGTCTGTTAGGACGAGTTCCGCAGACGCCTTGTTTGCTGAGTGGCGCAGGGAAGCCGAAGGCCGTGGTGGGGGGGTGTCGTTTTCTTTCCCCTATTTCTTTTGGACAAGCATAAGAAATAGGGTCGCTGTTACGAGGAAAGCGGCATGGTGACAGGTTGGAACATATGTGGAGGACATTAAAAAGCCGGATAAAATGCGACTTTTTTTAGCATACAAATAAGTAAAACTTACTTAGCCATTACTTTCTTGATGAAGCAAAGTACAGCCATCAAAACGATACCACCAATACCTCTACTTGCTACGCTACTAACCATAACACCACTAACTGCTGCCAAGGTGCTGCTGATAAAACTTGTGCGCCTAAACCACCGCCAATGATACCTGCGATGCTTTTGCCTAGTGTACCTAAGCTTAGATTTTTAAATTATGCTCCACGAATGTTACCGGCTAAAGCGCCTAAAATTAACTGAATAATTAGACCCATTGCGGCTTCTCTCGAGTTTATGCACGCTTCTTTATTTGAAGGTGTACGTTTTTAAAATACAGTTTTTTCAAGAATAAAAATCCTTATAATGAAATTCAACAATTACATTATCCAGTAGGAAAGGCTTAAAAGGGGAGGAATACGGCTGTAGCAAGACCTTGTGCAATCCGTGAAAGCAGCCGTTGTGATTTTTCGGCTAGAGCGATGGCATAGAAGTCGGTTCTGCCAATAATTTTACCAAATTCTCTTTCAAAGCTGAGGTTGCGATCGGTTGCGCTGATTTCATTGGTGAGTAGATATAGGTTGCCATTTTCATCACGACTATTGGAGAGTTTCCATGCAGCAATTTCTATATTGCGAGCGACGTTAAAGATTTTTTGTGGGTCTAAACTATCCGTCATAAAAAATTCGGTTTTATTGTTATGCGCTTTGGCTATCATGGTTTGTAAGCCGACGATAAAGGGTAGAACGCGGTCGCCATGATAGTCGGCATCAAAAGCGAGGAAAATGGCTGTTGTGTCTTGCTTGTTATCGATGGCGCTAAATTGCCATTGATGTTGGTGTGCATTATCGAACACCCATTTTGCCATTTGCTCAGCAGACGCTTTATCACTTTTAGTTAGCTCACGTGGGTTGCGTTTATATAGCTTAATCATTAAGGTACGTAGGCTTGTTGTGTTACTTCGAACCTCCATGTCAGCCATGCGATCAAAATTGGATTTGGCTAGCTGGCTAATGCTGCTAATATCCGCCCGTTGAGGTACTTGGTGTTTGCTAACCATGTTATTACTTGCACATGCGCTTAAAAAAATGGAAAGGAATACGCTGCAGAAGAGTCTCATGCGACTTCTTCGGACGGTTTGATTGCCGTTCGAGACTGCGGGAAAACAATGTTGAAAGTACTGCCTTCACCAATGGTGCTTTTAATTTCTAATCTCGCTTTATGGCGGTTGAGTATGTGTTTTACAATGGCTAACCCTAAACCAGTACCACCAGTATCACGGCTGCGACCATTGTCTACGCGATAGAATCGTTCAGTCAGCCTGACGATATGTTGTGCTTCAATACCAATGCCTGAATCTTTTACAATAAAGACCGCTTGCTCGTTTTTTAACGTCCAACCTATGGTGACATTGCCACCTTCTGGGGTGTATCTCACGGCGTTAGTGACTAAATTGGTGAAGGCGCTGACTAGTTCTTGATTGTTGCCTTTGATATTGAGTGTTTCGTCAGCATTTAGGTGAATCTCATGTTTGCCATTGCTAAGCGCCTTAGCATCATTTTGCAACATGATGAGTAGTGTGGACATGTTGATGACAGAAGTTGTTGGGGATTCACTATTACTTTCAATACGCGATAGCGTTAACAAGTCTTCGATAATGAGGCGCATACGGGTTGTTTGCTTAATCATCATGTCGAAATAACCTTTTGAACTATCAGGAACAGCATCTTTTGTATCGAGCAGTGTCTCTAAAAATCCACCGACGACGGTAAGTGGTGTACGTAGCTCATGAGAAACATTGGCAATAAAGTCTCGACGCATAGTGTCAATTTTTTCTTGTGCGGAAATGTTGCGGCAGATGAGTAATTTTTGTGCGGTGCCAAATACAATGACTTGCATTTGCAGTGTTATTTTTGTATTGCGAATCGATTTAACAATTATCGGTTCAGCATATTGGTGGCTCTGCAGATAGTTAATAAACTCCGCATAGCGAACGAGATTTTGTACAGGCTGATTGATGTCCTTGTTGATGTCTAAGCCGAGTAATAATTCGGCTGGCGGGTTGCACCATTCCACTTCATCACGATGGTTGAGTACGACGATGCCGTCGGGCAGTGCATTGGTTGCGCGCTTAAAGCCTTCAAGTGCAGCAACGAGTTCGGCTTCTACTCGAATGTTTTGACGTTGGTGTTGAAATAAGCTGGAGAAGACCGTTTCCCAGACGCCTTTGCCTTCTGGCACTTCATTTAAGCTGGGGGTTTTAAGCCAAATTTGTAATTGGTATAGCCAGTAGAGCAGCTGTGCAATGAAGAGTGATAGCGCAATACACAAAAATACTAGGGCGGGGACCATGCCTTTGATCGCCCAGATAACAAGCGCCACGACTAAAAGACCTAAGCCTAGCCAAAAAGTTTCCCACCTAATATCTGACAAGATTGTTTACCTGTTGCCTAACTTGTATTACGTGGACATATTATAGTGTCTTTTAGGTGACAGAATAAAGCATGTTTTGATTTAATTTTACGTGTTGCTTATGCCGCAATCACAGAAAGCCTGTAACCAGAACCACGTACTGTTTGAATTAAATCTTGATGGCCTGAAATGGAGAGTGCATTTCTTAATCGACGGATATGCACGTCGACGGTACGGTCTTCTACAAAAACATGGTCGCCCCATACTTTATCGAGCAACTGACTGCGTGAGTGGACGCGTTCAGGGTTGCCCATAAAGTAGTGTAAGAGCCTGAATTCTGTTGGGCCTAAATCGACAACCTCATTATTGCTTTTGACTCGGTGGGTGACTGGGTCTAAGTGCAGGCCTTGAATCTCAATTGGATCATCTGTCATTTGAGGCGCTCTGCGACGTAATACCGCTTTAATGCGTGCGTTTAGCTCTTTTGGGCTAAAGGGTTTGGTCACATAATCATCCGCACCGACTTCTAAGCCACGGACTTTATCATATTCATCGCCACGTGCAGTGAGCATAATGATTGGAATTTGTTTGGTGGCGCTATCTGACTTGAGCTGTCGTGCAAAATCAATGCCACTCATTTTCGGGAGCATCCAGTCGAGTAAAATTAAGTCGGGTAGCGCATTGCGTAAAAGTTCTTGCGCATGTTCAGCACTAATAGCACGCATAGGTGTGTGACCTGCCTGCGTAATGTTAAGCGCTAGCAGCTCTTGTATGGCAGGCTCATCTTCTACAACTAATATATTAGCAGACATTTTTTAGACACTTTGGAATATAGGATGAAATTATTATATGACTATAATATTTCAAATTTATGACAATAGGGGAAAGATTAATCGCTTTTAGTAAAAATCTTAATTGCCATTTCTACCATTTTGTAACAAGATGTAACTTAATCTGAATCAGAGTAGTTAAAACATAAAAATTGGGAGAGCTAGATGGTGGGGATTTTAGATAAAGAGAATACGGTTGCAAGCCCAGGCTTTAATCGTTGGTTAGTTCCACCAGCAGCATTGGCCATACATTTGTCTATTGGCATGGCTTATGGGTTTAGTGTTTTTTGGAAGCCGTTAGGAAATGCATTAAAAGATAGTACGGGTGATCCTGTTGGTTCCTGCTCTGCTGGCGCAGCGACTTTTGGTGATAAGTTGGCGGGAACAGCAAAAGCATTGTTTGCGACTGACTGTAACTGGACACAGTTTGATTTAGGGTGGATGTTTACCCTCTTTTTCGTGTTGTTGGGTTGTTCTGCTGCTATCTTTGGTGGTTGGTTGGAAAGAGAAGGACCGAGAAAAACAGGCTTTGTCTCAGCCATTCTATGGGCAGGTGGATTATTCATCTCAGCATACGGTATTTATGTGCATCAACTTTGGCTATTATGGTTAGGTAGTGGCGTTATTGGTGGTATTGGGTTAGGTTTGGCTTATATCTCGCCAGTATCGACGCTCATCAAATGGTTCCCCGATCATCGCGGTATGGCAACGGGCATGGCGATTATGGGCTTTGGTGGAGGTGCTATGATTGGCTCTCCAATTGCAACCAAGTTGATGGCACACTTTTCTGAAGCTGGTAGTGCGGGCGTATGGCAAACTTTTGTCATTCTTGGCATTATTTATTTCATCTTTATGGTGAGTGGTTCTTTCGGCTATCGTATCCCAGCAACTGGTTGGAAGCCTAAGGGTTGGAATCCATCTGCCAAGACAGAAAATGCAATGGTTGCTTCTAAACATGTGCATTTGAATAAAGCGCATAAAACACCGCAATTTTGGTTGTTATGGTTAGTGCTTTGTATGAATGTATCGGCTTGTATCGGAATTTTAGGTGCTGCGTCTCCAATGCTGCAAGAAACTTTTGGAGGCGCTTTGATTGGTCAACCTGAAATTGGCTTTGCTGATGTAAAAAACGATTATGCCATGACGACTGCAGCGGCTTTAGTTGGCGCTGGTTTTGTTGGTTTAATTTCCGTCTTTAATATTTTTGGACGTATTGGCTGGGCATCTTCTTCAGATAAGCTTGGACGTAAACGCACTTACTATATCTTCTTTGTATTAGGCGCGTTCTTATACTGTTCAGCTGCCTATGTGGCGGGCTTTAAGTCATTGTCATTATTTGTTGCTTGCTTCTGTATTATTTCCTCGATGTATGGCGGCGGCTTTGCGACAATTCCTGCTTATTTAGCCGATATGTTTGGTACGCAATTTGTCGGTGCGATTCATGGGCGAATTCTACTGGCATGGTCTACGGCAGGCCTTGTGGGGCCCGTTATTGTGAACTATATGCATGACACGCGCTTGGAGGCTGGTGTGCCTTATGATCAAATCTATGCACCGATTATGTTAGTGTTGGCGGGCATGATGGTGATTGGGTTTATCGCGAATATGTTGATTAAGCCTGTTGCTGATAAAGACTTTATGACCGATAAAGAGCTTACAGTAGTGCGTAGTGCTGGTCATGAGAAAGTGGTTGCTAAAAATACGACCGCTAGCGCGGTGACAGAGAAACATAGCGTTGTAATGTTGCTTGCATGGGCTGCTGTGTTAGTGCCAATTATCTACGGCATATGGAGTACGGCACAAAAATCATGGTCGCTATTTAGTTAATGCAGTCTAATAAACGCCATTTAATTAGACGCTTAGCTTAGCTAGTCTGGTTAAATAGCGTAAGATACTGCTATTACGAAATAGAGAGAACGTTTTGGACAAAATAGCAATCAACTTAGATGGCACTGGCAAACGCATTGGAGTAGTGCTGTCTCGTTTTAATAGCAATATTGGTGATGGCTTATTAAGAGCCTGCCATGCTGAATTGTTGAAACTAGGCGTCTCTGCGGAAAATATACGTATTGCTACCGTCGCTGGTGCACTTGAGACGCCGCTGACTTTGCAGCATATGGCGATGAGTGAGCAATATGATGCTTTAATTGCGCTTGGTGCAATTGTTCGAGGTGAAACCTATCACTTTGAAGTGGTTGCAAATGAGTCTGCTCGTGGTGTGACTGAGGTGCAGTTTAATACAGGCATCCCAGTTGCCAATGCCATCCTTACTACAGAAAGTAATGCCCAGGCTGTTGAGCGTATGGAAGTTAAAGGTGCTGAAGCAGCTCAGGTGGCGATAGAAATGGCCAACTTGGTGAGTGTGCTATGAGCGATACAACAGTGAATAAAAAGACGACGGCTAAAAAATATAAAGGAAGTCGCAATCGTCGTAAGTCGCGTGAGATTGCGCTGAAAGCCATTTATCGCATCATGATGAATGAAGGTGATATCAAACAGGTATTTTTAGATATGAAAGACGATCCTGATTACAATAAAGCCGATGAAATGTATTTTAAGTTGTTATTGCAGGGCGTGATCGATCAGCTTGCCGCGCTTGATGAACAGATTGATACTTTTATTGATAGAACGCTCGCAGAGCTAAGCCCCATTGAGCATGCGATATTAAGGGTTTCATCCTACGAGCTAATCTACGATGTGAGCATTCCATACCGTGTGGCGATTAATGAAGGTGTTGAGTTGGCCAAGATATTTGGTGGCGCTGATGGGCATAAGTATATTAATGGCGTGCTTGATAAAGTTGCCGCTTCAGCTAGACCACAAGAGTTTAGAAAATAACCCGTTCAGCTGAATGAGCCACTGATTAATGTAAGTCATGCAATCGGTGTTGCTGAGTGTTTCTGATGTCGATTTAGCTAGAACGCTTAATGAAGATGCCGTTTCCAGCGATTTGGTGCATGGACTGGTCATGTTGGGTACTCTAGGATGTATCGCCTAAGTGGCAATGAGCTGCTACAACTAACGAAAGTCCGTTCTCTTTTGCAAGAAAAATCAATGCAGGACAACTCACTCAAGAAGTTGCAAAATACCCTTCTGATGCACATTTAGTGACACGGGTGCTTGGGTAAGGCATGGTGATGTGGTGGTGAGCACATTACTCCTTGACAAAGCGATCCCGAAAATTGGGCGACCTAATAAACAGTTGGCGTTGGTGACAAAGCGTAGTCAAGGCTACTTTATTTCACATGTTGTGGGTGATGATAATTGCTTATGAATGGTAAGCAAATTGATGAGCACACGCGCATTACGTGACCATGACGAAATTGAAATGCTGGGTATAAAAATCAAGTTTTGCCTTGATTAAAACCACGCTTTATTATTAAGCGATTAAAGCTGGTGTTCGTGGCAACCTTGTTTATCTACTCTTAAATAGCTGCCTTGCTCATACCAGTCGCCTAATACCCAACGCTCAGAAGTGTTATTGTTAATGTGGTGTTGATGCTGCATAGGACGGTGAGTGTGGCCATGAATCAGTCTTGGCAGGCAGTCATATTGTAAGAGAAGCGTCTCTACTGCAACTGTATTCACATCCATAATATTCATTGATTTAACTGACTTTTCCGCTTCACTTTTTCTACGAATTGATTCAATGTAATCAATGCGTTTTGATAATGGTTGGCTTAAAAATTGTGCTTTCCAAGCATCGCTACGCACTTCAGCTTTAAAATGCTGATAATCAATATCATCAGTACACAACATGTCGCCATGGCTCAGTAATGTTGATGTACCATACAATGAAATAAGGCTTGGATCTGGGATTATTGTGAGGTTGGCTGCCTTAGCAAACGTATCGCCGAGCAAAAAGTCTCTGTTGCCATGGATTAAGAAGAGTTCAATACCTTGTTGACTAAGTGTATTAAGCGCATGAATCGACTGTTCGTGTTTGCCAAGCGCTATAGCATCGTCACCCGCCCAGTATTCAAATAAATCACCTAATATATAGAGTGCATTTGCATGAATGGCAGTCAGTTGTAAAAAAGACACAAAGGCACTGATGATCTCTGGGCGAGACTCACATAGATGTAAATCAGAAATAAATAAACTGTGATCCATATGATTAGTACTGTATGGCTATATTACGCCATTAACAAAGCGTAGTTTTTTCGATGATAACAGGCTCAGTAGGAACATCTTGATGGCCCGCTGCTGTTGTCGTTTCAACTGCTTCAATTTCATCAACCACGTCCATACCTTCTGTTACTTTACCAAATACACAGTAGCCCCAGCCGCTAGAGGTTGGTGAGGTGTGGTTGAGAAAGTCATTATCATTTGCATTGATGAAAAACTGGCTGCTTGCTGAGTCTGGAACGGATGTACGTGCCATTGCAATGGTGTACTTATCGTTGCTTAAGCCATTATCCGCTTCATTTTTGATTTCTGCTTCAGTGCCTTTTTGTTTCATTTTAGCGTTAAAACCGCCGCTTTGTAGCATAAAGTCTTTAATTACACGATGGAAAATAAGGCCGTCATAAAAGCCGCTTTCGACATATTGTAAAAAATTTGCAACAGTAATAGGTGCTTTTTCAGCATCGAGCTCAATCGTAATCTCGCCGTAATTAGTTAATAGTTTTACCACAGTAAGTCCTTAAATTTTGAGAGGTAGTGCGTTATTTAGCCGCGACTTCTGGAAGTAGTGTCGTAGTTTTAATTTTGATGGCTTTTGTTGGCACATCAGTAAATCGTGATACGCTTCCAGTTGGTGTGATGGCAATCTGTTTAACAACGTCCATGCCGCTAATTACACGGCCAAACACACAGTAGCCAATTTTTGATGGTTCAGGGCCTGTGTGGTCTAGGAAAGTGTTGTCATTAAGATTGATAAAGAATTGAGCCGTAGCTGAGTCGGGGTCGGAAGTTCGTGCCATGGCGATTGATCCTGTGATGTTTTTCAGGCCATTGCTAGCTTCGTTTTTAACTGGTGCACGGGTTGGTTTTTCAAATAAGTCACGTTCAAAACCACCGCCTTGAATCATAAAGCCATTAATCACACGGTGAAAGATGGTTTTTTTATAAAAGTCATCCTTGATATATTGCAAGAAATTAGCAACTGTTTTTGGTGCTTTTTTAGGATAGAGTTCAACAATGAAATCACCCTTATTTGTTTTGAACTCAACTTTCGTGGCTGCGTAACTGTTGCTTACTACGGTGGTTAACAGCAGTGCTAGCAAAAAGCGCTTGATAATGAGGGTTTTCATGATGATTATGCCGCACCTTCGTAAATAATTTTCCATTGATTGTTTTCGTTTTTCCAATACTGCCTTTTACGCATTGTATTTTTCAAAGTAGGGCTTTGGTAGTATTGATCGAAATTGACAACGATTATTTTGCCACCAACGGATATTTTTCCTTTTGTATGGCTATGCGTAGGGTAGCTGAACATGCTGACATTACTCACTTTAACCGTAAGATTTGGTTTGCTTGATAGCACGCGACGTTTGTGTGCAGTCCATTCAGGTAACTTTCCTTTATTATAAAAAAAGTTGTTCGAATAGTTGTTTAAATATTGATTGGTGTTTTGTGATACCCAATCAGAACGCCAGCCCTCTAAAGCCTTATTCAGCGTTTTCAATTCTTTAGCTTTTTCTTCTACACGACTACTGTCAATCCATTTCACAGTATCAGAAATGATGACAGGGACGCCCCCGTTTTTCAATACAGGCTGTAATTTTCCTAAGTCTGGGTTGCTAAGAACAACACAGCCATCACTAGCACGTGGTGGTCTGCTGTAAGTGTCTTGAGGTGTGCCATGTAACCAAATGCCATAACCTGTTTTATTGTTGTGGGTATCTAGCTCATTAGGGTAATTTAATGGGTATGCACCATCACCATAAAGATCAGCTAATGGCGATGTTATTTTTTTGTTAGAAAAGTAAAGCCCGACTGGAGTGCGTTGATCACCTTCGACATTTTTATCAGCACCATTTTTACCGATAGAAACATAGTAATCTGCAACAGGCTGCAGACGATTGTTTGATTTTTTATATAGATACAGTCTGGATTTAACCGTGTCGATTAAAATTAAATGCTTTTGATTAGCATCCATTTTAAATGTGATATCTGGAACCATATTTTGATTGTCAGCAGAAAAATAGTGGTTGATACGTGTTCGTGCTTCCTCTCGCAAGCCCTCTACTTCTTCTGAGTCTGTGCCGGAAGATGATGGTGGAGGGTTGCCAAATGTGTTGAGTGCTCGACTCTGGGCACTCAGTAAGTCACCACGAATTAAATGGGCCAGTTTAAAGTTTGGTGTGGTGCGAATAAGCTCATTCACTGTGAGCATTGCTTGCTTAGTGTTGCCCTCAGTAATTTGCATGAGGCTTTTCACCAGTAAACTTTCTACTAAACCTTTACCTGAGGTGCTTGAGAATACTTGTCCAGTTAACTTGCTTTGATTCACTGCAGTTGCAGACCAAGGGAGTAGTATAAAGCAAACAAGCAGCAGATATTGCACAATCCTCATCGGAAGGAGCTTGAAAGTATTCATTCGTTTAAATTTCATCATCTCTTGCTTAGGCCACACTTAAAACCACATAAAACCGATTTAGTTTGATGCCATTTCCTTTGTAATCAACCATTTACCGCCATCTTTTTTTAAAGAAAGTGTTTTAAATGTATGGATGGCAGAGCGACCTTTTGCTTGGTAAAGCTGTTTAAAACTAATTTCCGCATTGTTTTCGTCAATAACAGTCATTTTACGGTTACTTAAGTTTAAGCTTATACCAGACGGACTTGTTACACGTGTTTTACGTAATTTTTTCCAGCTACTAAGGCTTCTGCCTTTTGCTGATTTAAAATTGTCAGCATAGCTAGCAAGGTAGTTGTTGATGTTTTGACCTGACCATGCCGCTACCCACGCATCAACTGCCGCATTAACGTTACTTTCTACCTCGCCTGTATTGTCAACGACAGTCTCAGCTTGTCTTTTAAGAGCTGGAATTGCTTTAGGCGTTGCAGGTGGTGTAATAGGCTCTGCTTTTCTAATTGGGCGAGTTGCTGTTGAATTGTTAGTCGTGACTACTGTTTTCACGTCGTCACTAAACAAATCTTTAATTAATGACAATTTGCTCTGTGCGCGTGAGTTCCCATTATCTAGTTTTAGTGCTTTGTCATAGGCTTCCGAAGCCATACGGGCATAGATGTCACCTAAGTTTTCATGTGCGGTAGCATAGCTAGGATGTGTTTTTATCGCTGTTTCAAGCGACTTTTTTGCCAAGTCATATTTTCCAGCATCTGCATATAAAACGGCTAAGTTGTTATATGGCTCTGGCAGGTTTGGATATGTTTTGGTTAATAGGTTAAATGTTGTGATTGCCGCATCACGTTGACCACCTTCTGCTTGAATAATCCCTTTTGTAAACAAGCCTTGTGCATCCTTTGGGTTTGCGACCAAGTAAGCATCAATACGCGTTAAAGCTTCTTCTTGTTGGCCTTGCTCTGCCATTGTTGAAATATCTTTTAATTCACCAGCAATAGTTGCTGTGGCTGAGAACATTAACGCTAACAATAATGGCGCTACAAACTTTTTACGTAGAATGTTGTGGATTGTCATTGTGATATACTTAAATTTGTTGGTAATACTCTGTATTCTACCAACAGGACTGCTAATATCCAATAGACTTATGGGCTTTCAAGGTAAATAATTGTTCTTAATTGAGCTGTTAGATTGTTTTATTGCTAGATTTACCCTCAAAAATGCGAACGAATGCTAAAAATTTATAATACGTTAACGCGTAACAAAGAAACATTTACCCCTATTCAATCCAATCAAGTTCGCATGTATGTCTGCGGCATGACTGTGTATGACTATTGTCATTTAGGCCATGCCCGTGTCATGGTCGCTTTTGATCTGGTTTCGCGCTGGTTTCGCGCCTCTGATTACGCAGTGACGTATGTGCGTAATATCACCGATATTGACGATAAAATCATTAATCGTGCCAATGAAAATAATGAGACGATTGCCGAGCTGACTCAGCGTTTTATTGAAGCCATGGACGAAGATGCGGCTAAGCTTGGCGTGATTCGCCCTGATAACGAGCCGCGAGCGACTGCCCATATAGGCGCCATGATTGAAATGATCCAGACTTTGGTTGAGAAGGGGAATGCCTATGCTGCTGATAATGGCGATGTGTTTTATGCCGTACGCAACTTTGATGGCTATGGCAAGCTTTCTGGTAAGAGTTTGGATGATTTGCATCCGGGTGAACGAGTAGAAGTTGATACTTTTAAAAGAGATCCGTTAGACTTTGTGTTGTGGAAGTCAGTGAAGCCAAACGAGCCACATTGGGATTCGCCTTGGGGCGCCGGTCGCCCAGGGTGGCATATTGAGTGCTCAGCCATGAGTGCAAAGCACTTGGGTGAACATTTTGACATTCACGGTGGCGGACAAGATTTGCAATTCCCACACCATGAAAACGAGATTGCACAAAGTGAAGCGACACACAATTGTCAAATGGCTAACTATTGGATGCATAACGGTTTTGTACGTGTTGATGATGAAAAAATGTCTAAGTCTTTGGGTAACTTTTTCACCATTAGAGAGGTGTTGGAGCAATATGATGCAGAGGTTGTTCGCTTCTTTATTTTACGCGCGCATTACCGTAGTCCGCTTAACTATAGTGATAAGCATTTAGACGATGCTAAGGCGGCGCTGACGAGGCTTTATAATGCGTTGCGTGATGTAGAAGCCACATCAGATGCGATTGATTGGTCTCACTCTGAAGCAGTACGATTTAAAGCAGCTATGGACGATGACTTTAATACGCCAGAAGCGATTGCGGTGTTGTTTGATTTGGCGAATGAGGTGAATACAAACAAAGCGACTGAAGCTGCTAATTTACTGAAAAATCTAGCAGGTGTGATTGGTTTGTTAGCGCAGGATACTGATGTGTTTATGCAAGGTAAGGCGGCAGATAGTGCATTAGATATTGATTGCTTAATCAAAGCACGGATGGATGCGAAAGCAGCCAAAAATTATGCAGAAGCTGACCGTATTCGACAAGAATTAACCGATAAAGGCATCGTGTTAGAAGACACGCCGCAAGGCACGACTTGGCGTAAGGCGTAACGACGAAATTTTAAGCGAGCCTTTTTGATTGCTTCTTCATTTAATGCGCTAGAATAAGCTTTATTGTTAAATGATTTAGTTAGAAAGCACCGTTATGCCAGTTAAACTCACCGCCCCGATTGCGTCATCCTTATTGCCAGTTAACGGTATTACCCTTGGTTTTGCTGAAGCTAATGTGCGTAAAGCAAATTGCAAAGATGTCCTTGTGATGCAGCTAGCTGAAGGTACGCATGTGAGTGGCGTGTTTACGCAAAATAAATTTTGCGCTGCGCCAGTCATTGTTTGTAAGCAACATTTAGCTGCGACGAATGACATTCGCGCGCTACTCGTGAATACAGGCAATGCGAATGCCGGCACTGGTGAGCCAGGGCTGCAACATACCAAACAAAGTTGTGATGCCCTAGCTGGGTTGCTTAACTTAAGCAGTGAGCAAATTTTGCCGTTTTCAACCGGTGTGATTTTGGAGCTGTTGCCAGTTGATAGAATTGTGAATGCTTTGCCAGCAGCCATCGTTAATTTAAAAGCAGATAACTGGCTCAATGCCGCTGTTTCAATTATGACGACCGACATCTTGCCTAAAGCAACATCGCGGCAATTAACCATTAGTGGCAAGACCATTACCATCACAGGTATGAGCAAAGGCTCTGGAATGATTCATCCCAATATGGCGACTATGTTGGGCTATGTGGCAACAGATGCAGCCATCAGCAAGCCAGCTTTAGATGCCATTATTGATTATGCCGTGAATAAGTCATTTAACTGCATAACGGTAGATGGTGATACTAGTACCAATGATAGTTTTATCATCATGGCAACCAACCTAGCGGGCAATGCAGAAATTACAGAAGACAGTGCTGACTTTATCGCACTGCGTGATGTGATGACCGAAGTGGGAGTTGAGCTGGCACAAGCCATTGTGCGCGATGGCGAGGGGGCAACAAAATTTATGACTATTCAAGTTGAGCATGGTAAAGATACGGCTGAGTGTCGAAAAGTGGCTTATACGATTGCGCATTCACCCTTGGTTAAAACCGCCTTTTTTGCTTCTGATCCTAATTTAGGCCGAATTCTTGCAGCCATTGGTTATGCGGATGTTGACAATTTAGATGTCAATGTATTGTCTCTTTACTTGGGAGATGTGTTGGTTGCTGAACATGGCTGTATCTCGCCTAGTTATCAAGAGGAGCAAGGCGTTGCCGTGATGCAAGAAGAAGATATTTTGGTCCGTGTTGACTTAAACCGCGGACAGGCTGACGCGACAATTTGGACTTGCGACTTTAGTTATGATTACGTCAAGATTAATGCTGGCTATCGTAGTTAAACGTTGATGACTCAACCTTTCGATAATCTGATTTCGCGAGGTGAACAGTTAATCAGCCGTCTAGAATATGCACTACAATCACCTGCATCTGAGGTTGACTGGAGTGCGATTGCTTGGCGATGGGTTGGCGTGCATGGCAAAGGTGGCTTGCAAGCCATTACACATCCGCATCAAATACATTTAGACAATATACAGTTTGTAGACACACAAAAAAAAGAGATTGTTAGAAATACGCGTCAGTTTCTACAGGAAATTTCTGCAAATAACGTGTTATTAACTGGTGCGCGAGGAACGGGTAAGTCATCCTTAATTAAAGCCTTGTTAACCGAGTTTTCAGCAAAAGGGTTACGCCTGATTGAAGTGGAAAAGCATGACTTGTTGCACCTGCCTGAGATTGTTGATTTAATTAGAAAACGATCTAAAAAATTCATCATTTATTGCGATGACTTAACTTTCGAATCGAATGGTACTACTTATAAATCATTAAAAGTTGTACTGGATGGATCTTTCGCACCAACCTCAGATAACGTCTTGGTTTACGCCACGTCAAACCGTAAAAACCTCATGCCAGAGATGATGGACGATAACTTAGCAATGACAACTGAGGATGGTGAAATACGGGCTAACGATACGATTGAAGAAAAATCAGCCTTAGCGGAGCGCTTTGGTTTGTGGCTTTCTTTTTATACTTTTGATCAAAATGAATATTTAGCCATTACTGCCCATTGGTTAAAGGTTTATGATGTTGACATTGATGACGCTGCAAAAAAAGCAGCATTACAATTCACGTATACAAGAGGTGCGCGTAGTGGTCGTGTGGCCTACCAATTTGCACGGGATTATGCAGGGCAGTTAAAGCTTGATGACTAAAGTCGTTCATAAAGTTACACATGTTGCTGTTGCTATTTTAAAAAAATATAATGGCGAATTTCTACTGGCGAGTCGACCAGCAGGTAAGCCTTGGGCTGGCTGGTGGGAGTTTCCTGGGGGAAAAATTGAGGTGGGAGAAACGGCAGAGCAAGCGCTTGTTAGAGAGTTGAAAGAGGAGGTGAATATAGTGCTAACTGATTTTCAGCCATGGTTGCAAAAGCAATTTGATTATCCAGAAACCCATGATTCACCAGCTCAAAGCGTTCACCTACACTTCTTTTTTGTCACACGGTGGCAAGGAGAACTAACACCGAAAGAAGGGCAAGAGTTGTCTTGGCAACTGCCCAACCAAGTGAATGTGGCGCCAGTATTGCCAGCTAACGTGCCGATTATAGAGGCACTGGCAGGGTTAAGCTAAATAGACGTAACGTTTAGGTGGCGCTTTTCACTGGCACGGTAATATGTTGTTCTGTGATTTTCCCGCTTGTATCTTCAAAGCAAAGTTTAAAGCTTACTTTTTGACCTGCTTTAAATGGTTCTTTTAAGTCAAATAACATTAGGTGAAAGCTGCCTGACTTCAGTTCGACAGGTTTATTGGCCTCTAGCGGCAATTCATGTAGCATGCGCATTTTCATTACGCCATCATTCATGGTCATGCTATGAATCTCTACTGAGCCAGCGGCATCGATTGCTTCCGCATACACTAATGTACTTTTTATTGGGCTTTTTAGCGTCATATAAGCGGCACCGACTTCTTGGCCGGGTATATTTTCTCTCACCCATGCATCAGAGATAGACACCTCAGTGTTGACCTGAGATTTGCAAGCCGTTATTAATAAAATAATTGGAATAAGCTTTAGTAGTTTAATCATGAGTATCTCGTATGGAAAGTGTTTTGATTGTCGAGTTAATTCAGGTCATCAACATCTGTTGAGGCTGGTTTTTCAGGAATTTTATAGCTCTCACTTGCCCATTCACCTAAGTCGATTAGCTTGCAACGTTCTGAGCAAAAAGGGCGGTAGGGATTTTTCGGTGTGAAGTCTGACAAGGTTTTACAGTTCGGGCAGGCGACTTGTATAATCTTTGAGACTGGTTTTTCTTGTTGCATGGCTTTATTTGTCAGTAGCTTTCTGTTAAACCGGCTTCTATCAATTAAGTTGATAAACATTAAATATTCTACATCAAATTGCACAGCGTTATTTTAAAATGTATATCATCATTACATGCTTGCGCTTTTTCGTTAAGGCTCATTGAATGAAAGCGTACATTAAGGGCATATTTATTGGCACTAATTTCAGGAAAGCAGACGCAATCATCGATTATATTAATTTGAAGTAGCTGCGTTGGCTTTGGTGAGATAATAGATTTTTGGTAGTTACCGTCGGTTGCTATGCAATCATTTTCGACGCCACTCGAGCGTAGTAAATGCAAAATAATTTTAATGCTTTCGTACATCGGTAATAGTTGAGATAGCCAAACATCAAAATCTTGGCGCCGCTTTTCTAGGCTTTGGTTAAGCCAATAGTGATAAGATGGCAGGTCAAACTGGCATGCCCCACCAGGAATGCTGGCACGTTTTTTGATACTCATGAGCCATTCGTTGTCACGTATTGATTGCCCAATTTTGCTGTTCTCGGCACGCAGTGTGGTCACACTCTTTTTTGTGTCTTCTAGGGTTTGGCTTAATACTTCGGTTGAAATGTTGGGGTTGCCTATCAAGCTTTGCATGGAAAGGATTTGTCTATCCAGCTCATGCATAATGTCGACTTTAATATCTGTACGCTCGATTAAGTCTAACATCTGCAATACTAGATTAAGCGCGCAGTGATGGTTATTTTGATCGACAGCATTTACGTGGAACAGCACTTTTTTGAAGATATCTTCTAACCTCAAAAGTGCGCGTATGCGTTCGTTGAATGGATATTCGTATCTCGACAATGTTGTAATAACCTGGAACTTTAGCTAATGAACTTGATGTCGATTATGAGATTGTTTTGCTAACTATGCAAGTTTTAACGTATTTGAGGTGTAAAACGTTAATTTTTTGTTTTAATTCTTCAGTATTACCGTTATTTTCAATTAAATCATCCGCTGTGGCTAATCGTGCTTGTCTCGGCATTTGTGCTTGAATAATTTGTTTAACCTGAATTCTGTCTAATTGGCTACGCTGTTTAACACGTTGGATTTGTGTTTCTTCATCGCAGTCGATGACTAAAATCCGATCAATAAGCGACATGTAGGGGCCATCTTTGTCGAGTAAGGGAATGGCCAAAATAGCATACGGTGCATCCGCATGCATTTGTAGTTGTTTGACAGCTTCTTGATAAATGGCTGGGTGCAAAATAGCATTAAGCTCATGACGTGCGGACTTTTTGTTAAAGACCAATTCCCGCATTTTGTCACGATCTAATGCGCCTTCCTCTGTCACATAGGACTGACTAAATTTGGCAATGATGGTGTCAATCAGTGGTTGTTTGGCTGCTGTTAACTGGTGAGCGATAGCATCTAAATCAACAATAGGCACGCCAAGCTTGGAAAAAGCTTGGGAGGTTTCAGATTTACCACAACCAATGCCGCCTGTTAGTGCAATTGTAAACATATCTTTAAATTCAACGTATTCTTAAGTTAAATAGAAACTAGCAAGCTGTTGCCCAGAGAATAATGCGGCGATGCCGCCAAGGGCCAAAAAGGGACCGAAAGGAATTGCCGTGTTGCCAGATTTTCCTTTCATCAGAATTAAGGCAATACCAATGACTGAGCCCAGTACTGAGCTCAGTAAAATAACGGCAGGCAGCAGTTGCCAACCAAACCAGGCGCCGATGGCCGCTAATAATTTAAAGTCACCGTAACCCATGCCTTCTTTTCCCGTAATTAATTTAAATAGCCAATAGATAGACCATAAGGCCAAGTAGCCCGCGATAGCACCAACAACGGCAGACTGTAAGTCGGTGAAGCCGCTATTGAGGTTGAACAAAAGCCCCAGCCACAATAGTGGTAAGGTAATGTCGTCTGGTATTAGTTGTGTGTCAAAATCGATGAAGGTGAGTGTAATGAGTGCTAGGGTGAATAACCATGCAAAAAGGGTTATATAGGTATAGCCAAATTGGTAGGCGATGAAGCCTAGCAAAGCGCCAGTCAGTAATTCAACTAAAGGGTAGCGCATGCTAATTTTTGTTTTGCAAGATTTGCACCTGCCACCTAAAAGTAAGTAGCTAATGACAGGAATGTTTTCAAGTACTGTGATTTGATGTTGGCATTTAGGGCAAGCTGAACGTGGTTTAGCTAAAGATAGCTTGGCTTGCGTTGGCGCTTCTTTTCCTTGTAGCTCAAGGCAGTTTTTATGCCATTCCCGCTCCATCATTTTAGGCATTCTATAAATGACGACATTAAGGAAGCTACCAATCAATAAACCTAAAATGGAGGATAGGGCGATGAAAATAGCAGGCACTGTACTGAGCGCATTAGAAAAAGCGGATAGAAACTCAAGCATAAGATTCTCTGGTCATGTAAACTTTCCGTATCATCTCATCGTTAATTAAACTATGCAATGATGTGGGAATAGCATGCAAAGTGCTTGAAATTAATGAGGCATGACCTCATGTAAATAAAGATGCTTATTTAAGATAGTAAAGGAAACCATCATGATTGACCAAGATGACTTGTTGGCAGAGTTAGAAAGTCTGACAGATGATGACAATGCCAGTGAATGGGATAAAGCCATCATTTGCCGAGTAGAAGTTGATTTGCCTGGCTGGCTAACGCAGTTAGCTGGGGGTAATGAGTGGGAAGTGTATGCCGAAGATGAAGATGAAGCCTACATTAGTTTTAATTTGCGGGAAAAGCTGGCCCAGTCAGTAACCAAAAAAGCGAAAACAGCAGAAGTAACGTTGTATCACAATGGTTACGCTGTTGTAGATGTTGATGGGCAAGCTTTATTTGACGGGACGCTAACTTCTGGCACTAGTGATTGCGCACATTTGAGTTACTACCATGCAGACAGTGGTGAGCCTGTTACTTTGAATTAATGATGGTAAGTGTGAGTTTTAGAGCTGTAAGCGTTAGAACTGGCGGCTGACAGAAAATTCAGCCAACTGAATCATGGCTGTTTTGTATTCTGAATCGTCGAAATCCTCAATGGCTGCGCAAGCTGCATCCGCCTCTTTTTTCGCAACACTCAGAACGTATTCACAAGCATTGGTTGCCGCAACGGCAGCTAGTACCGCAGGGATATCGTTGTCGCCACCTTGTTCAATCGCTTGGCGAATGACGGTGGCTTGTTTTGCATCGCTTTGGTGCATCGCGTATAAAATGGGCAATGTTGGCTTGCCTTCGGCTAAGTCATCGCCTAAATTCTTACCAGTCTTTTCAGCATCGCCATTAATATCTAATACATCATCTACCAATTGAAAAGCCGTACCTAAGTGCATACCATAAAGCGCAAGATTCTCTTCATCAGAGGAATTGTTGCTCTCACTAATAACAGCGCCTAGCCTAGCAGCCGCTTCAAATAGTTTAGCCGTTTTGTAGTGAATAACTTTTAAGTATGCTGCTTCTGACACATCTGCATTGTGTAGGTTGAGAAGTTGTAAAACTTCACCTTCTGCAATGATATTCGTTGCTTCCGATAGGATATCCATGACTCGCATATTTTTAATAGCAACCATCATTTGAAACGCGCGCGAATATAAAAAGTCTCCTACTAATACACTCGCTGCATTGCCAAAGATATGGTTGGCTGTACTTTTACCGCGACGCAGCTCTGACTCGTCAACGACATCATCATGCAATAAGGTCGCTGTGTGAATGAATTCGATAATCGCTGCTAACTGATGCTGTTGGCTGCTAACTGAACCTAATAAGCCGCTGGACAATAGTACAAGTGCTGGCCGTAAGCGTTTGCCAGCATTGCCGATAATGTGCTCGCCTATCGTATTGATAAGAGACACTTCCGAGTGAAGAGAGTCACGAATCACGGTATTGACGACTTGCATATCTGCTGCAATTGGAGATTGAATTTGTTTTAAAGACACAGGATTAAGTTTGTTTGGAATGAACTATAATAATAAAAAGAATTTTATCACAGAGATGCGGGTGAAATGTGGAATAGAAATTGTGGACTAAAGAATCATTTATTGTTTGCATTATTTCCTAAATTTAGTATAATGCGCGATTCATTTGAACGTGTGAAACAAGGCAAACCAACATGTACGCAGTTATTAAAACAGGTGGCAAACAATATAAAGTTGCTGCTGGTGACTACTTAAAAGTAGAAAAATTAGATGGTGACGTAGGTAGCAAAGTAGTGATTGATAAAATCCTAATGTTAGCTGACGGTGATGATGTAACAATCGGTTCACCATTAGTTGAAGGCGCTAAAGTCAATGCAACCGTGCTTTCACACGGCAAAGGCGATAAGGTGATGATTTTTAAATTCAGTCGCCGTAAGCACTATCGTAAAACACAAGGCCATCGTCAAAGCTATACTGAAATTCAGGTTGACGACATTAATGGTAAAGGCGCTGCTGCTAAACCAGCGGCGGCAAAAAAAGAAGCAGCTAAAAAGCCTGCAGCTAAACCAGCGGCTAAAAAGCCTGCAGCTAAGAAACCAGCTGCAACAAAAGAAAAATCAGCAGATAAGGAATAAATCATGGCACATAAAAAAGCAGGTGGTAGTTCACGAAACGGACGCGACTCCGAGTCCAAACGACTGGGCGTTAAAGCCTTTGGTGAGCAAGTGGTTTCTGCAGGTAGCATCATTGTCCGTCAACGAGGTACAAAAATGCATGCAGGTAACAATGTAGGTATGGGTAAAGATCATACTTTATTTGCTAAAATTGACGGTAAAGTAACCTTTTCTACAAAAGGTCCACTTAAGCGTCATATGGTGAATATAGTCGCAGTTTAAAAATTGTGCTTAAATAGAAAGCCCTGCCAGTAGGTAGGGCTTTTTTTTTTAACGCTCCTGCAGTTTGCAGTAGTGTGGTTTGTTAGCTTCTTGAGTAATGTTTAACGATATTGGGCAATTTGAGGCACTGAGGGTAATATGAAATTCATAGATGAAGCGACCGTTAAGGTGTACGCAGGCGATGGTGGTAATGGCATTGCGACATTTCGTCGTGAAAAGTATGAGCCAATGGGCGGCCCAAGTGGCGGTGATGGAGGCAAAGGCGGTTCTGTGTATGCAGTTGCTGACCGTAATATTAATACCTTAGTCGATTTTCGTTATACGCGAACCCTACGCGCACAACGTGGTGAAAATGGCCGCAAAGCAGAGCAGTATGGTGCTGGTGGAGAAGATTTGTTGTTACGTATGCCAGTAGGCACCGTTATTTCAGATAAAGCCACAGGACAGACTATTACTGATTTGGCCGACGATGGTAAGCAAGTCTTGCTAGCCAAAGGTGGTGCGAATGGTTTGGGTAATGTGCACTTTAAATCTAGTATGAACCGCGCACCGCGTAAATGTACAATGGGGCAAGAGGGTGAGTCATTTGAACTGTTTTTAGAGCTTAAAGTATTGGCTGACGTTGGCTTGCTGGGTATGCCAAATGCGGGTAAATCAACCTTTATCCGTTCAGTTTCTGCTGCAAGACCTAAAGTGGCTGATTATCCTTTTACAACATTGCAACCTAACTTAGGCGTTGTGCGCGTCGATGCTAACCGTAGTTTTGTGATTGCAGATGTGCCAGGCTTGATTGAAGGCGCTGCTGATGGTGCTGGTCTTGGTGTTCGCTTTCTAAAGCATTTGGCCAGAACATCTTTATTGCTACACTTGGTTGACCTTGCGCCACTAGATGGTGTCACTGACCCTGTTGCAGAAGCAAGAGCGATTGTAAATGAATTGAAGAAGCATGATGAGACCCTTTATGCAAAACCACGTTGGTTGGTGTTAAATAAAGTCGATATGGTGGAAGATGCTGAAGCCGTCGCAGCAGAGTTTGTGAAAGCATTTGATTGGGGTGGGCCTGTATTTACCATTTCTGCCATTAATGGAAATGGGTGTAAGCAACTCACCTATGCCATCATGGAGCATATGGATGCAATCAAATTGCAGCAAGAGGAAGCGCAAAAACAAAATGAGCCAGTCACTACTCCAGAATAGCAAAACTTTTGTCGTGAAAGTTGGGTCTAGCTTGGTCACCAAGGATGGTGAGGGGCTGAATCATGCTGCGATTAAGGCATGGGCTGCGCAAATTAGTACCTTGGTGAAACAAGGGCAGCAGATTATATTGGTTTCTAGTGGAGCAGTTGCTGAAGGGATGCAGCGCCTAGGTTGGGATAAGCGGCCTGTCGAAGTGCATGAACTGCAAGCCGCCGCTGCTATAGGTCAAATGGGCTTGATACAAACCTATGAGCGTTGCTTTGCTGAGCATGGACTAAATACGGCACAAGTGTTGCTGACCCATGAAGATTTAGTCGATCGAAAACGCTATTTAAATGCGAAAATTACGCTTAAAACGTTGCTAGATTTAAAAGTAATTCCAATTATCAATGAAAATGATACCGTTGTGACCGATGAGATTAAATTCGGAGATAACGACACATTGGCTGCATTAGTTGCTAATTTGATGGAAGTTGATGCTTTAGTCTTGTTAACGGATCAGCAGGGTTTATTTACTGCGGATCCACGTAAAGATTCAAATGCGGCATTTATTAACTTTGAGACAGCAGGCAATCCAGTACTGGAAGAAATGGCGTCAGGCGCAGGCTCTAGTATTGGAACAGGTGGCATGCTCACCAAAATTTTAGCGGCAAAACGTGCGGCACATGCGGGCGTGCATACCATCATTGCATCTGGTTTGGAAAAAGATGTATTGCTACGTTTAAGTGCGGGTGAGGCCATTGGTACGCACCTGCAATCAACCAAAACTAAAACGGTAGCAAAGAAGCAATGGCTAGCAGACCATCTACGTACAGATGGTAAGCTGGTGTTGGATGCTGGTGCGACAAATGCATTACAATCCAATGGGAAAAGTTTACTGGCGATTGGAGTGAAAGAAGTATTAGGTAGCTTTGAGCGTGGGGATGTGGTGGCTTGCATAGATCTTGCAGGCAACGAGTTAGCACGGGGCATTGTTAATTATAATGCACAAGAAACAAATCGAATTAAGGGTCACGCGAGCCAGGGCATCGTGGAAATTTTAGGTTATGTTGATGAGCCAGAGTTGATTCATCGAGACAACATGGTTTTAATATAAAAGAATGATTAGGATGTGATATGGATAAAAAACAACCATTAGTCGCCATTATTATGGGTTCTAATAGTGATTGGCCTACAATGAAACATGCAGCACAAGTGCTGGCAGATTTTGGCATCGCTTACGATGCAGAAGTTGTTTCTGCACACCGTACGCCAGATATGATGATGCAGTTTGCAGCAGAAGCAGTAGGCAAAGGTTATCAAGCCATTATTGCGGGTGCTGGCGGTGCGGCACATTTGCCAGGGATGGTTGCAGCAAAAACAATCTTGCCAGTGTTAGGCGTGCCGATAGCATCGAAGCACTTACAAGGACATGATTCCTTGCTATCGATTGTGCAAATGCCAAAAGGTATTCCAGTGGCTACTTTTGCGATAGGTGATGCAGGCGCGGAGAATGCGGCGCTATTTGCGGTTGCATTATTGGCAAATCAAGATGCGGCACTGGCTGATAAACTGGCGGTATTCCGTCAACAGCAGGTTGCAAAAGTTGAAGCAATGGAATTGAGTGAGAAACCATGAAACAGAAAGTAATTCCTGCACCAGCAATGCTGGGTATGTTAGGTGGCGGTCAATTAGGCCGTTTCTTTGTGATTGCAGCCCATGAAATGGGTTATCAAGTCACTGTTTTAGATCCAGGTTCAAACAGTCCAGCAGGCAAGATTGCGGATGTCCATATCTGCGCGAACTATGATGATCCTGCTGCATTGGCTGAAATGGCTAAAACCTGTGCAGCAATTACTACCGAATTTGAAAATGTACCTGCTGCAACGTTAGAAGCGTTAGCGCAGTCTGTGACGGTAAGGCCTTCAGCCGCCAGTGTTGCTATTGCACAGCATCGTGTGCTCGAGAAAAACTTTATTAAAGAAGCGGGCTTACCTGTTGCGCCATTTGCAGTGATTGAAAAGGCCGAAGATATGCCAGCCGATGACAGCCCTCTTTATCCTGCTATTTTGAAAGTGGCGCGATTCGGTTACGACGGCAAAGGGCAAGCGCGTGTCAAAACCCGAACAGAAGCTATCGCTGCATTTGATGATTTCAAGCAAGAAGACTGTGTGCTTGAGCAAATGATGCCACTAGATTTAGAGGTGTCTGTCGTTTTAGTGCGTGATGCTCAAGGGGTGGTGACGAGCTTCCCAACGGTAGAAAACCAACATTTAAACGGCATTTTAGATATTAGTATTGCGCCAGCAAGGTGTTCTGACGTGGAGAAAGCGCGTGCACAAGGCTTGGCTGAGAAGCTGGCTACTGCATTAGATTATGTCGGTGTACTCGCAGTAGAGTTTTTCTTAGTGGGTAATGACATCCTGGTGAACGAAATTGCACCACGCCCGCATAACTCAGGGCATTACACGATTGATGCTTGTGTGAGTGATCAATTTGAGCAGCAAGTACGCGTATTGGTTGGCCTGCCTGTTGGTAGCACGGCACTGCATAGTAAAGCGGTGATGGTGAATGTACTTGGTGATAGCTGGTTAGATGGCGTTGAGCCTGCTTGGCAAAAAGCATTTGCACACAACAACCTCAAGTTACACCTATATGGTAAGCCAGAAGCACGTAAAGGCCGCAAGATGGGCCATTTCACTGTGATTGATAAAGATGCTAAGGCTGCGCTGAATGCCGCGTTGATCGTGCGAGGTGAGCTGAATATTGGCTTGTAGGAGAGGTGGTTTTCTGACTTGGAAGTGACAAGCAGTAAAAAAGCCTCGCATTGCGAGGCTTTTTTGTAAGCAGAGCTTAATGGGCTAGCGGATTACCCAGCTGCTTTAGGTTTTGCTTCTGCTTTCTTAGCCGCAGGTTTTTTCTCTGCCGCTGGTTTTGCTGCTGGCTTTTTAGCCGCCGCTTTTGGAGCAGGTGCTTTTTTAGCTTTAGCGACCTCTTTAGGAGTGTCAGCACTCATTGCTTTAATGGCAGCGCTCATACGGCTCTTATGACGAGCTGCTTTGTTTTTATGAATAATACCTTTATCAGTGATACGATCAATCACGCTAACGTTTTCAGCGTATGAAGCTGCCGCTGCCGCTTTGTCACCAGACTCAATAGCCTTGATGATTTTTTTCATTGCAGTACGCAAAGTAGAGCGAAGCGCTGCGTTGTGTAAGTTAACTTTAACTGATTGGCGCGCGCGTTTGCGAGCTTGTGCTGTATTTGCCATGTGTACTGTGTCCTAATGCTTTTTATATGTAAGGTACGAAACCGAGCATATTAGTGTGTTTTAAGCTGTTTTGCAAGGAATAAAGTCAATTTGTATGAACTAATTGATGAGGCTAATTAATCTAGAGTAGGCATGCTAGAATCTCAACAGTTTAATAATCAACAAATAACGCTTTAAATCATCAATGAAATTGCCGCATGAACTTGCTTAAAACACTCTTTACGGTTGGAAGTATGACCTTTGTCTCGCGCATACTAGGCTTCGTGCGCGATACCCTCATGGCACGTATTTTCGGTGCAGGCATGTTTACGGATGCGTTTATTGTAGCCTTTAGAATTCCCAATCTACTGCGCCGCATTTCTGCTGAGGGCGCTTTCAGTCAAGCCTTTGTGCCTATTTTGGCAGAATATAAACAGCAGCGCACACACAATGAAACTAAGGCGTTAATTAACCATGTGGCAACCTTGTTGGGGTTGTTCTTAGTGATTATCACGATTATCGGCATGCTAGCTGCGCCTTGGGTGGTGCAAATAACAGCGCCTGGCTTTGCTGAAAATGCGACTAAGTTTGACCTGACTGTTGACTTGTTGCGGGTGACATTCCCTTATATATTATTTGTTTCGCTGGTATCGCTAGCTGGCGGTGTGCTAAACACTTATGGCAATTTTTCAACTCCAGCCTTCACTCCCGTTTGGTTAAATATTTCATTTATTGCAGCGATGTTATTCATTGCACCTTATTTTGACAACTCTATTCGGGTGCTGGCATGGGCCGTTTTTGTTGGCGGCATTTTGCAACTACTCTTTCAGCTGCCATATTTGGCTAAGTTAGGCCTGATGCCTCGCTTTAGCTTAAACCTGCAAGATGAAGGTGTTTGGCGCATCTTGAAACTAATGGGGCCTGCTATCTTTGGTGTCTCTATTACCCAGATTTCCATGTTGATTAACACCATCATTGCCTCCTTCTTAATTAGCGGCAGTGTGTCATGGTTATATTTTGCTGACCGGTTAATGGAGTTTCCGACAGGTTTGTTAGGTGTTGCTTTGGGTACGGTATTGCTGCCTAGTCTTTCTAAAAGCGTGGCAGATAACAATGATAGTGAATACTCACAATTGCTAGACTGGGGTTTGCGTTTAACCTTTATGTTGGCATTGCCAGCAGCTGTTGCACTTGCCGTGCTTGCAGTCCCTTTAATCAGCAGCTTGTTTATGTACGGGGCGTTTAATGCGCACGATGTGATGATGACCAAAGTGCCTTTGATGGCTTATAGCCTAGGACTGATTGGCTTGATTCTAGTTAAGGTGTTAGCACCTGGATTCTATTCAAGGCAGAATATTAAAACGCCCGTTAAAATCGCCACCTTCGTCTTGGTGATGACACAGCTCATGAACGTGCTATTTGTTTTTATTTTGGATTTTAAAGAGTACCGCCATGCGGGCTTGGCGTTAGCCATTGGTTTAGGGGCTTGTCTGAATGCAGGCCTATTGTTCTACCACTTGCGTAAACGCGGGCACTATCAACCACAAGCAGGTTGGTTCTTGTTTGTATTGAAGTTGATCCTTGCCGCCGTTGTGATGGCAGCTATCGTGCATTATGTAGCAGGTGCTGATGCACTTTGGTTTGATTATGGTTTGATGGAAAAAATCATACGTTTGGTTGGATTGTTATTGGTTGGCGTAGGCAGCTATTTTTCCATATTGTGGTTAATGGGTATTCGCGTAAAAGATTTTATGCGCCGTACTGTCGCGTGATGACAAAATGATGAATATATATAGACATATCCCCCTGACTAAAACGACAGTTGACAAACCAGCTGCAACTATTTCTCGTGCATTGGCCATTGGTAACTTTGATGGTTTGCATTTAGGCCATCAGGCTTTATTAGCTAAAATGGTTTCAGTCGCAAAATCTCAGCAGATTAAGCCTGCGGTGATGACCTTTGAGCCACATCCACGTGAATTTTTTACGCCACAAAATGCACCAGCGAGATTGTCTTCTATACGAGAGAAGCTAGAATATTTTCATGAGGCTGGTGTCGAAGATGTCTTTGTGCTGCGATTCAACAAAGCCTTTTCGATGATTACAGCACCAGACTTTATGCAACAAGTGTTAACCGATGCATTGCAGGCTAATACGATTTTAGTTGGTGGCGATTTTTGTTTCGGTGCGAAACGAAAAGGCACGGTACAGGATTTGATTGAATCCGGATTTAACTTGATTAACTTCCCTGAGGTCAAAGTGGCGCATGAGCGCGTTTCTAGCACCTTGGTCCGCAATGCCCTTGCCGCAGATGATTTGATGCAGGCAGCGCTCCTGCTGGGCCGCCCATACAGCATTAGCGGCAAGGTGGTGCATGGCGCAAAGCGCGGACGGCAGTTAGGTTACCCAACGGCTAATGTGCATATGCGGCATGAGCGACCTGCCTTTACAGGGGTTTATGCGGTAAAATTAGACGGGTGTGATGGTGTGGCCAATTTAGGTGTGCGGCCAACCATTGCTGGCGTCCCAAAATTGATGCTGGAAGTGTATGTTTTTGATTTTGATGGCGATCTATATGATGCGCATGTACATGTACAGTTTTTCCATAAAATTCGCGATGAAATAAAGTTTGATGGATTAGAAGTGCTAAAAGCGCAAATTGCCGTTGATGTAAGCGACGCGCAAACCTTTTTTAACAGTAGTAAGTAAAACGGATTAGAAAACGAAGTATGACCGATAGCAATAAACAAAAATATAAACTCAACCTGCCAGAGACGCCATTTCCAATGCGCGGTAACTTGGCTAAGCGCGAGCCTGACTGGCTAAAAGACTGGCAAGATAAAAAGCTTTACCAGAAAATCAGAGCGGCGCGACAAGGCGCGAAAAAGTTTATTCTGCATGATGGGCCGCCGTATGCGAATGGCGATATTCATATTGGTCACGCCGTCAATAAAATCTTAAAAGACATCATTGTTAAAGCCAAAACCATGAGTGGCTTTGATGCGCCTTATGTGCCGGGTTGGGATTGTCATGGATTGCCAATTGAGTTAGTGGTTGAAAAAAATCACGGCAAAAATATTGATCCTGCGAAATTTCGTGAGCTTTGCCGCGAATATGCTGCTGAGCAAGTTGAAAGACAAAAGAAAGATTTTGTTCGTTTAGGTGTGCTGAGTGATTGGGATAACCCATACCTCACCATGGACTTCCAAACGGAAGCCGACATCATGCGTGCGCTTGGTGATATCCATAAAAAGGGTTATTTACACCAAGGCAGTAAACCTGTCCATTGGTGTACAGACTGCGGTTCTGCATTGGCTGAGGCTGAAGTGGAATACGAAGATGTGAACTCACCAGCGATTGATGTTGCTTTTAAAGCGGCTGACAATGCGGCGGTTGCTAAAGCATTTGGTGTGGAAGTAACAGGAGATGTGTTGGCAGTTATTTGGACAACAACGCCTTGGACATTGCCCGCTAACCAAGCCATCAGTGTGCATCCTGAGTTTGATTATGATTTGATTCAAACGAGCAAAGGCTTGTTGATCCTGGCGCGTGAATTGGCAGTCGCTAATTTAGCACGCTATGAAGAAGAGGGCGCGACAGTATTGGGTTCTTGCAAAGGCAAAGCATTAAATGGCTTGCTATTAGACCATCCTTTCGATGGTCGCCAAGTGCCTGTCATCTGTGGTGACCACGTGACTGCTGAAGCCGGTACTGGTTTGGTCCATACTGCAGCCGCACATGGTAACGATGACTGGTTGGTCATGCGTGCCAATTATCCAGAAGAGAAGCCACGTGTGCTAATGGGCGCTGATGGGCACTTCTTTGGAGGTGAATTGGTTGAGTTTGCAACGATTCGTGGCTTAAGCCGTAAAGAAGCGAACAAAGTGATTTTAGAACACATGACAGCAAGCGGGGCGCTGATTGCCAGTGCACGTTTGAATCATAGCTTTCCACATTGCTGGCGCCATAAAACCCCATTGATGCAATTGGCAACCCATCAGTGGTTTGTCGGTATGAATGCACAAGGCGTTGATGGTAAGTCATTACGCGAACATGCGGATGTAGCGGTTGAGAATACAGAATTCTTCCCTGACTGGGGTCGTGCGCGCTTACAAGGTATGATTAAAACCCGTCCAGATTGGTGTGTTTCACGCCAGCGTAACTGGGGCGTGCCGATGCCACTGTTTGTACATAAAGAGACAGGCGAGCTACATCCTAAGACTAGCGAGTTGTTAGAGGCTGCTTGTTTATTGGTTGAGCAAACGGGCGTTGAGGCTTGGTTCTCATTAGATGTGGATGCATTCTTAAATTCGCACGCACCACAGAATGCGGACCAGTATAAAAAAGTAACCGATACCTTAGACGTTTGGTTCGACTCAGGTACGACGCATGCTTCAGTATTAAAGCGTCGCGAAGGACTTGATTATCCGGCGGACTTATATCTAGAAGGCTCAGATCAGCATAGAGGCTGGTTCCAATCTAGCTTGCTCACTGGCTGTGCCATTGATGGCCGCGCGCCATACGACGGCTTGCTCACGCATGGTTTTGTCGTAGATGGCAAAGGCAAAAAGATGAGTAAGTCTAAGGGCAACGTTGTTGCGCCACAAAAAGTGATGGATACCTATGGCGCAGATATCTTACGTTTATGGGTAGCAAGTACTGACTATTCTGGCGAATTGACGATTTCCGATGAAATCTTGAAACGTGTTTCAGATAGCTATCGTAAGATTCGTAACACCTTACGTTTCTTGCTTGCTAACGTGGATGACTTTGATCCAGTAACACAAACAGTTGCTTATGACGATGTGTTAGAAATCGATCGCTATGCGCTCGGTGTGTTGGCCGATATGTCTAAGACTTGTAAATCCGCTTATGATGGTTACGAACTGCATAAAGTCGGACAAGCGCTTCTACACTTCTGTGCAGAAGACTTAGGTGCTTTCTATTTAGATATTTTAAAAGATCGTATGTACACCAATGCGGAAGACTCGCATGATCGACGTGCGGCACAAACCGTATTGTTAAAAATCACACAAGTCTTAGCTGGTTTAATGGCACCTGTGCTGAGCTATACGGCTGAAGAGGTTTGGGCAACACTTAACCCTAGTGCCGATGACTTCGTAATCTTGCATGATTGGTCTAAAGTGGATGATGCGATTACGCCAGTTGAATATGCGGACTATGAACAAAACCTAAAAGCCAAATGGGAAGCCATTCGTGCAATTAGAGCAGAAGCGGCGAAAGAGATTGAAGTGGTCCGTGGCACTGGTCAAATTGGTTCATCATTGCAGTCAGAACTAGCCTTCCATGTGGCTGGGGAGACTTACGATGCATTGAACAGCTTAGGTGATGATTTGCGCTTTGTGATGATTACTTCTAGCGCGACGGTGTATAAAACCGTGAGCGAAGATGAGCCGAAGGTTAGCGTACTACCAAGTAAGCATGAGAAGTGCGCACGTTGCTGGCACTATTGTGAAGATGTAGGCGCAAGTGCAGAGCATCCAACGCTTTGTGGTCGTTGCGAAACCAATCTGTTTGGGCAAGCCGAGCCTAGAAAACATGCTTAAGGCGATGTTTAGCAAATGTCCGCTGAGCAAGTGGCTAAGTATTAGCGCGGTTATTGTTATTGTGGATTTGTATACCAAGCACTTAACGCAGCAAGTGTTTGCGCTTGGTGAAAAATTAACCATAACCTCATTTTTTGATTTAGTGCGCTACCACAATGAAGGCGCTGCATTTAGCTTTTTAGCGGATGCAGGCGGCTGGCAAAAATGGTTCTTTACCACAGTGTCAGCGATCGCCAGTATCTTTATTTTATATCTACTTAAAAAACACCCGACAGAGAAGCTGTTCAGCTTAGGGCTTGCGCTAGTATTAGGTGGAGCACTGGGTAATTTATATGATCGTGCTACCTTGGGTTATGTGGTTGATTTCCTATCTTTCCACGTAAATGGCTATTACTGGCCTGCATTTAATGTCGCTGACAGTGCCATTACCGTTGGCGTAGGCGTTTTATTGTTGGATAGTTTTACTAAAAAAGGATAGACTACCGCTCATGCCTGATTGGAAAAAACTCATTGCTGGTAAGGTTGCGATTGCAAAAAAAGGCAATAAGAAAAGTGCGGTAGGCGCAAATGAGCGGGTGCCTGCAGGGCAAACGCAAGTCACCAATTTCCCTGTGTTGGATTTAGGCATTAAGCCTGAGATTGCGCAAAAAAATTGGCAGTTGAAAATCTTTGGCTTGGTTGAAAAAGAACTCACGTTAGATTGGGATGCATTCCAAGCGCTGAACCATATTACTGATGTCTCTGACTTTCATTGTGTTACCCGTTGGAGTCAGTTAAATATGGACTGGCAAGGTGTGCGTGTACGGGATGTGCTCGAGATGGCAATGCCACTGGAAAGCGCCAAGTTTGTGACCATGCATGGCTATGATGGCTACACGACGAATTTACCACTAAACGCTTTACTTGATGACGATGTGTTACTTGCACATGCTTTATTAGGCGAACCTTTGACCAAAGAGCATGGCGGCCCTATCCGCATGGTGGTGCCAAAACGTTATGCTTGGAAAGGGACTAAATGGTTAAAAGCCATCGAGCTGCACGAGTTCGATAAGCGCGGCTTCTGGGAAGTGCGCGGCTATCATAACGATGCCTTCCCATTTGAAGAGCAGCGTTTTTCAGAGGACGATGAAATTTAGTTTTTAGCGAGTGGTTTTTTAAGTGTTTCTGGACGTACTGGTTTGCTAAATATATAGCCTTGACCAAAGTCACAACCCGCTTTTTTGAGTATATCCAATTGCACTTCCATTTCAATGCCTTCAGCAATGACCTCCATGCCTAATTTATGCGCCATCACAATAATTGCTTCACATAAAGCGTTACTCGCATGCGTAACCCCTAAATTCTGAACAAAACTTTGGTCGATTTTAATGTAATCAATATCAAACTTTTGCAACTGAGATAAGGGCGAGTAGCCAGTACCAAAATCATCCAGTGCCACTTGAATGCTGGCATCGCGGAACTCTAGTAATTTATCGTCAATAAAAGCATTGCTTCCTAATAGTAAACCTTCCGTAATCTCTACCACGATGCTACTTCTAGATAGTTTGGCTTTTTTAAGTTGCTGATGCCAGCTTTATATTTTTTCATGAACTTTATGCATTTGCACGAGGGACTTGTTGACGCCCACTTGGAAGTAAGGGGCAATTTACTACCATTGCTTGATTTGTTTGAGCGCTTGTTTAAAGACCCAGTCACCGATGCTTGTAATGAGACAGATATCATCTGCAACAGGAATAAACTCCCTTGGACTAATCTCACCAAACTCTGGATGCGATCAGCGTGCAAATGAACCTAGTCAATAAAATGGACAAACAGCCCCTCATAAGATTAAATTCACTTAATATTGATTAGAGAAGTCATGATCAAACGTTAAAGCGAACAATTTAAGCAAGAATTACTTAATTTTGTAC
>JBLIIL010000017.1:0-38176 GCA_047634755.1 Methylophilaceae bacterium | reverse complement strand
AAGTTACCATTGGTGTGCTTACTTACATCACCATGACGCCATTTCCAACCCATGCAGATCAGGTTATTTGGATCCATCGGTAAAAAGTAATTATCCCAAAAACCTGTTTGAAAGTCTAGTAATGAAGAAAAGCCTAAACTGCGCCAGGTTTCTTGTTGATAAAACTCTTGGCACAAACCCATTACTCCCCATAAACGAGAGTGGCGCCTAATACCAATTTGACAGTCGCTAGCATCGCTATAAAAGCCATTGTTGTAGTTAGGGTCTGATTTCAGTGCATCCTCGTGTGATGCCACCCAAAGTGCATTATGTGGAGTTGCTTTAGCAGTGCCTGCAATCGGTGCTGCGCGCTTAACCATATCAGGAAAGCGAACAGCCCATTCATATGTTTGCTGTGCACCCATAGACCAACCTAAAACCAACTCAAGTTGCGTAATCCCAAAATGTTCTGTAAGCAACTTGTGCTGAGCAACGACATCATCCCCTATTGTCACATGTGGAAATGCCCCTCTGTCGTGCGGTGTTGGTGTATTACTTGGAGAAGAAGACATACCATTTCCCAACATACCAGGCAAAATAATGAAGTACTTTTCAGGATCTAATGGGCGACCTTTACCGATAAAGCCTTCCATAGAGCTTGATGTACCAGACCACATATGTGGAAATAATATGACATTATCTTTGTTAGCATTTAACTTACCATGTGTTTTATAACGTAACTTTGCATTTCTGAGCGTCTCACCCATTTCAAGAGAAAAATTACCTAACTCAAATGTTTCATGCTTTCCGTGTACTTCTTCTGAATAATATTCGTTCTTCATCATGTAGACCTCTCTAAGTTTTAATACTAGTTATTTGTTTTTTTATTAGAAAAATATTTTAATTACATGACACATTTTACATAATTAAGCGCGACCACCTTCCATACTGGAAGCATCTAGAAACTTGTCATAAAAAATATCGTCATTTGATAGACCTTTTTTGTTGAAGACTGCAATTGCACTGTCAATCATAGCTGGTGGACCACATAGGTAGGTATGTGTATTACTCGCAAAATCTTCTGCAAAGTCAATATGATTTACTGCATACCCTCTCAAACCTGACCAATCACTGTCCTCCGGCTCTTGCGACAGTACAGGTATGAATTTAAATTTTCCATTAGCAAGCTCTACGATTTCCTCCATCTCTTCGACACAATACAAATCTTTTTGTGAACGCGCGCCAAATAGATAAGTTACTTGTTGGGTCATTCCTTGATTCAGCATCTGCTCTAACAGTGCTTTGATCGGTGCCATTCCACTACCACCAGCAATACATATAACTTCCTTTGGTGACTCTCGGTGCCAAAATGAACCAAATGGTCCCGATAAATTAACTTTCTGAGCTTCTCTACTCTCGCTATTCAACCACGTTGTGAACTCGCCTTTTGGCACATACCTAATATGGAAGGTAACTTGGTTTTTTTTCTCCCTATCTGGAGACTTAGCAAAAGAGTATGAACGTGATTTTGCAATTACTCCAGGAACAACTATTTCTGCATATTGTCCCGCTACATAATTTGGGAACTCGTTACTAACTTGTATGGTGACTTCCAATATGTCGTGAGTAAGTGGTTTTGTTTCTATAATTGTCCCATCAACCGTTTCAGGTTTCGACAAGGGTATAGTCGGTGTATCCATCTTGACTTCAATTTCGATATCACTTTTCAAGCTTGTTTGGCAGGCTAATATCATACCTGATTCAATTTCCTCTTTGTTAAGCACGTAGCTAAAGTCAGCTAATGGTTTAATTTTACCGCTGACTAAACGACATCGGCACTCACCACAACTACCAACCCTACAATTATGAGGCCAAGCTAAATTATTATCTAAAGCCGCTTTGAGTAAATTATGGCCCTTTTCAACTGTAAATTCTTTATCAGCAGCAGCCACTTTGGCTTTAAAAGGTCCTTTTGAAGAAAAAAAGCTAAACATATAAATATAATATCCTGGTAATTGTGTTTTATGACGTTATCTAGTAATACCTACAAATTTAATCAACTAACTTATAGATGAACGACTTCTGGTTTCATTGAATAAAGTATACAAAGCACTTCATCCTTTTCTCGCTGTCCTGTTTTATTCGTATCCAACGCTTTAAGTACATCATCACATACGGCTATGAATTCTGCCTCATTGATGTTCATTCCTTTATGCGCAGAAATCATATCCATGCCCGTATATTTTTCTGGCCCACCAAATCCCGCACAACATAGTTCAGTCACTAAACGTTTCACTTCAACTGGATCGCTGGCTGCATATCGGTTATTAATAAGGGGGTTGCTAATATGGTTATCCCAAATATCTGAAGCAATTTGCTCGATACCAAGTCTTTTACCCAAACGTTCATATAGTGATGTATCTGTTGTAGTCATATCCATCTCCTAAATACAAAAAAAAAACACCAGCCCAAAGAGCTGATGTTTTTTTATACTTAAACGTAACTAACTTCTAATTTCTTACCTTCTACTTTAGATAGGTCACATTCATACCCAACCATACGGTTGATTTTTGAAGCAATTTTACGCTCTTCTGTATTAGCAAAATCACGATCCCAAATAGCAAGTTTCTTTCTGTAAATTGAATGCCATAGTGGTGGAATCAGTGCTACCACAAACTCAGTGTAGTAACCCATCATTGCATTTGGTGCACCATTAGGTGTTGAAGGAACACCAACACTAGTCAACTCCCAGAAATGTGTTTCGCCACGGTCATGGTGATCAGCTTGACGACCAATCTCGATGAAAGCAAAGCCAGTAAACATATTATCGTTATCCCATGAATGACGGAACTCGATAGGCTCATTTTTAACGCGAATCAAACCATAATGCTCCATGTAGTTAAGTGCTTCTAGCTCAAATGTAGATATAACCCACAACACAGCCATACAGCCTAAACCAATTAAAGCACCATTTTGACCACCAGCCATATAACCTACGTAACTAAAAGCAGCAACAGTAGGTACACTTAACAGGTAACCTTTAATCCAACGGTTAGCAAAAATGTTTAAAAATGATTTCCCCATACGTTTTAGACGTCTTTGCTCAGTTTTGTAACCAAAGTAAGATTGTCCAATTGTTGAGATAACCCAATGTTTATATAAACTACGTCCACGTGGGGCAGTAGCAGGATCAGCATCATCTAACATTGCATTATCTTGAGGTCCTAACCATGCACGACCTAACTCTAGGTGATGGTTGTATACGTGAGCGTAACAAAATGCTGCGCAACCTGATAAACCCATCATCATGCGTGAAACTAAGAAGCCAAAGCCTTTAGTATGAGCTAGTTCATGACCAAACATAATACCTAAGCCTTGATGTAAACCAGCACCTACAACTACTGCGCCTAAACCTAAGCCTGTAATGCCACTTTCGTAAGCAAATGTTTGACCTAATGCAGCAAAGGTTGCTGCTTCGACTGGCGCGCCACCAACATACTGGTATATGCGCCACAAAACAACTGCCTGCAGTGCCACAAAGCTGACCAACTGAAGGTACATCATTAAATTCAGAATTGGCCCAACTCCTGCAGCCTCTCCTTTTGAGTTAACCGCAGCACCCTTTAGATGAATGCCACTAGATAATGTATCAGCTACAATATTAAACCCAAAGATTGCAATTCCTATCCAAACCCAGTCGCCCCCCATCAAGATACCTGCGATCGTCGCAAGTATCCCCAGCGGTGTGTACAAATAAACTAGATGCCCTAATATAAGACTTCGCATAATAAATACTCCTAAATATATAAAATTTATAATTTCTATTGTATCTCATAACTTAGTTAATAAAGACTGTTAACTTGTCTCACTTAACATAAGTTCATCCTCACAACGTGTGACTAATATTACACAGAAATAAATTAAGAAATACCCGAAGTAATACGGGTAAAATTCAGAAAATACGTGGAACTACTTGGTTTTGATTTAATTTATTAAATTTAGAGTTAAATTAAAAGGATAACTCAGCCTAGTATTTAAATTAATTAATTAATTAATTAATTACAGTTCATAATTTAAGAGTCATCATGCTTTAGCTAAATATAGATCTACTCCGACTTAATCACCATATCAATCAACACACCAAGTGATTTAGCACCTAATTTATCAGTAATATTAGCCCTATAACCTTCAATAGTGCGCACGGAAAGCGATAACTCTCTTGCTATTAGTTTATTCGACTTTCCATTCTTTAATAATTCAAGAACTTCTCTCTCTCGCTTAGTCAGTACTTTCAAACTTTTAGAGGCTTCATTTCGCTTATCATCCTCTTCCCAAATAGCATTATATTGGTTCAAGGCCGCTTGAATCGTATCTAGCAAAACTTGATCATTAAACGGCTTTTGTAAGAACTCGAATGCACCAGATTTCATTGCACGCACGGTTATTGGCACATCTCCATGACCTGTGATGATAATAATGGGAATATGTGCACCCAAAAGAATTAACTGCTCCTGTAAATCTAAACCACTCATACCTGGCATACGTATGTCTAGCACTAAACAGCCTCGCATTTCTATTGTGAAATAGTCTAAAAACTCCTGTGCAGAAGAAAATATTTTAGGCGTAAGTCCTACTTGCTTCACAAGAAACCTTATTGCATCACGAACTGCCGGATTATCATCTACGATATAGATCGTATACTTGGCATATAAATCACTTTTCATTTAAATTCCCTATGTCTTTTTCTTGCGACATGTCCAACGTAAAGCTAAAGGTAGCACCGTTGCTTGAATTTTTTGCCAACCATAGACTTCCACCATGTGTCACAACAATGGTTTGGCTGATACCCAACCCGATACCAAGACCAAGTTTCTTGGTCGTAAAGAATGGTTCATATAAGCGTTGAGCCACTTCCTCATTACAACCCTTGCCTGTATCACTGACACTGACACTAATAAACTTTTGTTTATAAACCTTAGCACTAATTACTAATCGTCGCCGCTCCTCTTCAACATCATGTAAAGCATCCATACTATTGCGCACTAGGTTAATTAATACTTGTTCAATCTGGATAGGGTCAACTCTTACAAGTGGCAAATGGGCAGGAACTTGTATTACTAGTTCGATTTGGTTTTGTAAGCATTCTGCACTTGTAAAATCCCGTACCTCATAAATAATATCTCGAATGTTGAAAGGAGTTTGCGGCTTCTCTTCCTTCCGTGCAAAGTCACGCAGTCGCCTAAAAATATCCCCACCTAGCTCAGCTTGCTTAATTACTTGTCTGAGCCCGTAACTAACATCTTCCATTTTATAATCTTCACTTTGGATGATACGAACACAAGTTTGTGCATAAGTTGCAATTGCGCATAGCGGCTGATTAAGCTCATGCGCCAAACCTGAAGTCATTTCTCCCAAGACGCCTAAACGTGCAACATGTGCAAATTCAGCTTTGTGTAGACGATCCTGCTCTTCAGCTTTTACTAAGTCAGAAATATCATGCCCTGTAGAAATATAATGTGTAATAGTCCCTTGATCATCTTTCATTGGCGTAATCGTCTTCTGCTCGTGGTAAACCGTACCGTCTTTCTTACGGTTAATAATAATGCCACGATAAACGCCGCCTGAACTAATTGACTGCCATAACTCATCGTACAGTGCTGGCTTGTCGGAACCAGATCTAAGAAAATATGCTTTTTTACCAAGCACTTCTTGTCTTGCATAGCCTGTCATGTTTTCAAATGAAGGGTTCACATATTCAATACTGCGATTATGGTCTGTAATAATGACAGAATCTGCAGCTTGTTCTAAAGCACTAGAAAGCTTGCTCATATAAGCCCCAACAAACTCTCTTTGCAGCTCACTACCCACCCACTGAGACATAAGTTTAAGAACCTCTAAATCAGCCAATCTAAATGGCCTCCGTCTTGACTTATCACTTGCGAACGAAAGCGTTCCGTAAAGATCCCCTTCCACAATGATGCGCACGCCCATATAGGCCTCTATGTTCTCCGTCTTGGAGCTATAGTGCTTACTCCACTGTTTACTTTCACTTGCACTTTCAAAGGCTAATGGTTCACTATTTAAAATAGTATCATTGCAGAATGTATGTTTAAGCTTCTTTGTAATGCCCGGCATATAACTCGGATGGTTACTGATTGAATCATGAATATAATACTTTTGGCCATCAATGCGTGACAGTACCGCAATTGGCATATCGAATTGTTCACTACCCAATCTTAATAATAACTGTAGCTTTTCTTTCAATCTAAGTTCTAAATTTGAGCTAATCTCATAAAATGAGCGTAACACCCTCAAATGTAAACGTTGACCTTCTTCCGCTCGCTTCTGCTCACGCTCCGCCAAAACTCTTTTGGACACGTCTTGTAAAATCAGCATCGCGCCTTTTTGACCAGTTCGATAAGCAAGAGGGGTCAATATGACTTCAATAAAACAAGTACCTCTTGTTTCACTCTCCAATTCAAATACTTTTGGGTCTTGTCGTTTAAATGAGTCAAAACTACTTTCTAAAAGCAATTTTACTTTATTACGTTCTCTAACAGGAAGTAACATGCCAACAGGCTGCCCCAGTGTTTGCTGCTCACTAGTATCCAGAATTTCTAAAGCTAAGTGGTTCGCCGTGAGGATAGTGCTATCAATATCTACCGTCAGCACCCCGATTGGTGCATGGTTTAACAACTGATCTAAGTAATGCTCAGCTTCAGGCTGTAGTAGTGGTAACTTTTCAAAGTTTATCTGAGACCGTGCAATGGTATTTTGATATTGCATCCGAACCTTCCTTCGTTGAATTGCCTTCTGAATAGCAGTCGACAATTCATCTATTTCGGATAATGGCCAAGCAACAATCTCATTACTCGCAAATGGACTGAACATTAATGTTTTTTTAAGTTGCGCGCAATGTGCCGTATCACTCAAGATGAAAATAGGGACATTTTTATCGTACAAAAGTAAACGTTGGGCAATACTGACAGGCTCCTCTACATTTAAACCTAGTAGCACTGTGTCTGCAGATTGATTACCATTCTCATAACTAGCGTAGATATTTGCTTCATCTTCAATTTTAGAAATCGCATGTTGAGGCCAAAGTTGATCAAAAAGCAAATCTGAAATTATGGGGGACACGCACAATAGTTGCAGCATTCCGTTGTTTGATGTTTCTGCTACCGCCATTAATTACCCCTTAATCTGCAAGCAAAGGTTGTCCTAACAGTGCTCTACCTAACCAAACTCTCATAATATCACTTGTTGGTGCCATTAATGGAGCTGCACGCGCATCTCTTAATAATAAGTGTAATTTAGAATCTTTACGGTAACCAATACCACCACACAGAGTCATACTTTCGTTAACGATATTCACTACCATATCTGCCACTTGAACTTTAGCTGACATTAATGCTATGAGCGCTTCGGGCTCGCCTGAATCAAAGCTAGCAGCAGCATGATAAGTAAGCTGCCGTGAAGCTTCAAGCGACGCCCATAGGGTGCCAAGCCGATGCTGCAGTATAGAGTTTTGAGCCAAACTTGCCCCGGTATGTGCATGATAACGTCGAGATAAGTGGTTTTTAGCTTCCTCTATAGCCGTTGAGGCCACACCTATATAAGTGCCTGCCATTGCCATCAAAAAGTATGGCATTACAACATTAAAAATATACCATATCTGATCACCCTGCTTACCAAGTAAGTTATTTTTGGGCACTCGTACGTTATGCAAGTCCATCGTGCGAGAGGAGTTTCCGCGCATACCCATGCCAGCCCATTCAGGGCCCCATTCAATTCCATCAGAACTCCCAGGCACTACAGCACATGAAAACAAACCTAGCTCTTCCTGAGTATTATCTGAAACAACAGAAACAACATAAGAGTCAGCATGCTTTCCATTGGTAACAAATGTTTTACTACCATTGATGCAAAACTCTTCTGCTGAAAGATTTTTCATTGTTGCCTGTGGCAAATAAAAGCTACTTCCAGTTCCGGCCTCACTCAGAGACAACGTTGTAATATGATTTCCATCGCATATAGGCTTAAGCAGGTCGATTTGTTGCGCTTCGGTTGGATTAGCAGCGATCACAGAACTACCAACACAGTGCATACCAAAGCAAATAGCGGTGGATGCACATTCTTGACCAAGAATTTCACAGACTTTTGCCAATGTTAATACACCACTGCCCAAGCCGCCGTACAAGGTTGGCACGACCAACCCACCAAAACCTTCTTTTTGCAAAGCACGAATGCCCTCTTCTGGCCATGTTACGTTTTCAAAATCGAAATCGACGGTTGGCGCAACGACTTCCCTTGCAATTTTCTGTGCTTTTGAAAATAAGGATGATAGTTCTTGAGATTGCATGTCGATTACCTAAATAGTGATCTAAATTATATTTAGATATTAATCTTAATTGCTAAAAGAAGCAAAAAGCCTTTCAGCTTTTTGCCTCTCTATTACTTGCTAAACTAAAAGTTAATGGTGGTCTATTAATGAAAATGCAAGTACCTTATCCATACTCTCAATACGATTAGCACCTGATCCAACAAGGCATTGCCCATTCGTATCGCAACCCCATAAATGGTAGGCCCTGAAGTTTTGCAAATCATCATGTATTTGATCTCTGTGTGGCATGTCTTTCGAAACCAACGAATCTGATGATTTTTCTGCAGCTGAGGCAATTTTAATACGCTGTATCTCAGCCTGTAATTCCTTTGCAGATTGCCCATTCCAACTACCAACAACGTTACCACTACTTGACTTTATATCATCCATAAATCATCCTTTAACTTTACTTAGAAGCGCTCACGCACCATCATTAATACGACTTTAGGTATCAACCAGTCCTGGCCGGTCTTTTGCTCTTGCACTACAATTTTCATGTCGGCAGCAGTGAAATGAATTCCCTCTTGCGCAGCCATGGCTATATATGTCGAAATAAAATTATTTGCATCACTGGTTGTTTCCAATTTTGCTAGAAGGTCAGCGTTACCCTTAATTATTTCACCGAATTTTCGCACTTCTTTTTCAAACATACGATTGTTAGTATCTCTTTCTAAAGCTGCATTTATCATTTTCTCGTCCCCTTTTTTATAAATTAAATATATGTGAATAGTTTTTTATTTGTTTTACTATTCTTAAAATACACAAAATAAACGTACAAATTACTCAAACAATATACTCAATACAAGCTGGAATGATAATGCGTATCTACACTTTAAGAACAAGTAAAACTACGCACTTTTTTTAAAACTGTAAAGCCACTATCAGATCTAAAAGCTTAATATATTTACAGTCAATGAATAAATAACCCCCTAGTCCTAACTATTAAGCATAAATAATATGCAGGTTAATTAGGGATAACGGCAATCTAAATACAAGCTTATTTAGGCTTAACAGTGGTTAATCCTAGCGCTTCCCAATTTTGCATTCCGCCACGATACCATTTTATTTTTTCTGCTGGATAGCCTATTTCAAGTAGTTGACCTATATTTCTTGGGGACTGTCCACACCACATACCATTACAAAATAGCACTAGGGTTTTTGCTTTAGAAAAACTCCATAGCCCTTCCTTATCAACTACACCAAATTGTTTTTGCAAGATACCTGCGATTTCAAAAAAACTAGCTCCCTTTTCTGGTGCTAATTTAGTCCATGGAATATTAATCGATCCTGGAATACTACCTTTTTCAACCCAGTCAGGCGTCCGTGAGTCAATAATCAAAACATTATCTGCACCATCACTTCTCATTTTTAAATAATGTATCACTTCTAATTCGCCTAGCGTTTCGACCCCCTCAGCAATTTTGATTGGACGAATACAAAACGGCGGGCATTTACGTGATGTTTTTGCATAGTCAGGATTGATAGTATTTGATGTATTTTGGTTCCTCATGATAGTCACTTTTTTACCATTATGCATTACATCCACGGATGCTATATCCGGTGTAATCTGCACATCCAATGCACTTGCTGGGCCCATGAAGAATAAACTTATAAATAGTGTTCCAGCTGTTAGTAATATGTTTTTCATTCTAATTCCCTACCTTCTATATTAGTTAGTCGTTTTCATGAACAAGTAATTTCCTTTGTTCTACTGTATACAATGCCTGCTCGATTGAAAATTCAAGTTCCCGCATAGGTTAAAGCTGCCATTACCGTCTCCTCAGATATTTAATTAATAAAATTAAAGATATAGATACCATACACTTCAAAATGCACTAGATATATAAGTAATACTACGGGCGTAAATGGTGTAGGGCTTTGTATAAAAAGCTAAGAAAAACTAATAGCCAACAGAAAATCGCCCATAGCAAGCTAAAAGGCGGTTCTAATGTACATCTCAGCACGAGACAAAACGTTAATATGGCAGCATACACGACGGGTAAGTTACTGTTGTAACAAAGCTTATTTACTAAAGATAAGCTAAATATTAACTTGTTTAATTTCGCTGATATTTTTATATTTAATTACAAGAAAAAAACTTTTAGCAACCCTAAGAATTTTTTAAAAATGGCGCACCTGGACTTAGTCTAATTTCTAAAGCTTAGGTTTACGCGCTTATAAAGTGTGTTTATACTCAGATAGAGGCGTTTATGTCTTAGTTCTATGCCTTAGTTCGAATTTATAATCTCTACCTTTAACTTCGATTAAGAATGGGGGGGGGCGGATTACCATTCGTCATCAAAGCACACAACATTCAACAAAAACCCAAAAGTATACAAATCTGCATACTCCCCTTCCAAAATTGGTTTAATATTGTTACATTATGTTACAAATTGAATTTCCACCTTGACTACACTATAGGAATACACGATGAGCGATCGTCAATTAGCCGACTGGCGCCAACTGGCACTAAAGTTAGAATCTGAAGTTAACAAAGTTGTTGTGGGTCAAAGCAACCCCATTCGATTAATCACCACCTCTATTTTTGCGAGAGGTCATGTATTACTAGAAGGTGATGTTGGTGTGGGTAAAACGACCTTACTCCGTGCGATTGCCCGTGGTGTTGGTGGTGCTTATCAGCGTATTGAAGGTACGATTGATTTAATGCCAAATGATTTGGTTTATCACACTTACCTAGGTGAAGATGGTAAGCCACATGTAAGTCCAGGCCCGATTCTAGAGGCTGGTGAAGATTTGTCTATTTTCTTCTTTAATGAGATTAACCGTGCTCGCCCACAGGTGCATTCACTGTTGTTACGCGTGATGGCTGAGCGTACGCTGAATGCGTTTAATAAAGAGCATCACTTCCCGCATATGTTGGTGTTTGCCGATCGTAACCAAGTAGAAAAAGAAGAAACATTCGACATCCCATCTGCGGCGCGGGATCGCTTTATGATGGAGATTCCGATTGTTGTGCCTCAGGATGAAGGTATTATGGAGTCATTGGTATTTGATACTCGCTTTCATAATGTAGATCAATTAGTGGGCAATGTGGCAGAAAGCATCCTGCAATACAAAGATTTAAACGGTTTTGCTGCACTGGTACAAGACAGTGTGACTTCTAGCCCAACTTTGCGTAAGTATGCATTAGATTTATGGCGTGCCACTAAAGCGCCGATGGATTATGGTGTGAAAGTATCAGGCGTCGATATGAATCGTCTTATACTATCGGGCGCTAGCCCGCGTGGTATGAGTATGTTGTTAGCGGCGGCTCGTGTGAATGCATGGCTCAATGACAGAGATGCTGTTTTACCAGATGACATTCATGCCGTATTCCATGAAACGACTGCCCATCGCCTGGTCTTCAGCCCAGTCTACGAAATGCGCCGTGGTGAAATAGCACGTGAAATGTTGGATGGCATTGTGAATGCTGTGGCTGCGCCTTAAAGCTAATCGATAACGATTGTTCCTATGCGTCCTGATCATATAAAAGAGTTTAGCTACCATATTAATTGGCGCTCTAATTCCCATCGGCCTGGTACTCACCGTAGCAATCAGCGCGGGATGGGGATGGAGTTTCGTGGTCATGCCACCCTGCTCTCTTATCCTGACCCTAGACGGATTGATGTTCGTCAGACTATTCGCGACCCGATGGAGCAGATTCACGTTCGTATTTTTAATCAAAAAAGCGCGACGCCTATTTTCACCCTTTGCGATATGTCAGGCTCTATGCAGTATGGCAGCCATCAACGTAAGATAGCGATTGCTGGTGATATCGCGCAATCTGTTGCGCAATCAGTCACACGTAATGGTGATCCATTTGGCTTTATTGGTTTTGATGACATTATCCGAGAAGATTGGCTTTCCACCCTTTCAGCAAGGTCGCATATCGCCATTGAAATGGCTGAACGCTTAAAAAGTTACGAGCCCGGTGAAGTTGGCAGCACTGCGTTAATTGATACCGTGCGCATATTGCCACGTGAGCGCTCATTAATTTTTTTAGTCTCCGACTTTCATATGCCAATGAAAGATTTAGAAGCAGCACTAGTGCTAATGTTGCGTCACCATATCATCCCTGTTGTGTTGTGGGACACTGCTGAATACACCGATTTACCTGAGTTTGGCATTGCCAATGTCACTGACCCAGAAACGGGTGCTAAACGTACTTTGTTTCTACGTAAAAAGTATCGGAAACGTATTTTAGAAAGCTTCAAGCAGCGTCGTAAAGCCATTGAAGACTTATTCTTACATTTTAATATGCAACCATTTTTTGTCAGCAACCAATATGATGCAGACTTACTGAGCGACTACTTCCATCAGTATGTTGCCCCTTAAATTATGATGAGTAAAACTATGTTACCTAGATTCAATGACGTCATACACACGCTCTTAATCGTTTGCGCGCTGTGCTTTTCACAACAGCTATTGGCTGACGTTAAATTACCAACCATTGATGAGCAGTATGTTGATATAAAGGTGGAAGATCCGAAACGTGATGCAGGTTATGTCGTTGGCGATATTCTTAACAGAAAAGTTACGATTGCGATTAAAAAGCCATACCAACTCATTAAAGAATCATTACCTATCGTCGGTTATGAGCATCGCTATAAAGGACAGGTTTCAGGCATAGAACTCATTAGCATTGGATCATCTACAACAAACAATGATGCAGGCGAAACCTATGTCTTAGATTTAAGTTATCAAGTGTTTAAAACAGGTCGCATTGTTAAACCTGCCGCATTGCACCCAGAAGTTCTAAAAATGCGGAATACGGCAAAGAAAAAGCAAACTGTACAGTATGCATTACCACTATTCAAATTTAGAATTTCACCGCTGTCTGTAATTGGTCAAGTACGCTTAGATAAAGAGATGTACCCTTTCACACCGCCACTAACACTTGATAGCAGCCCTGTCATTTTTAAGCTAAAAGCATTAGCTGTTGTATTAGCACTCGCGTTACTAGGACTACTGTATATCTTAGGTAGCCGCGCTTGGTTGCCAAGAATGGGCGCACCATTTGCTAAAGCCTTCCGTGATATTAAAAAAATGGACGACTCGCCAGCAGGCATTGAACAAGCGGTCACCCGTGTGCATACCGCACTGAATAAAACCGTTGGCGCGAGTTTGTTTAACAATAACTTGGCTGCATTCATTGCTGAAAAGCCAGCCTTTGCACCAGCCAGACCAGCTATAGAACAGTTTCTTGGTTTATCGAATCAAGTCTTTTTTGCCGATGCGTCACAGGTCTTAAATGATGACAATCATAAAGCGTGGTTACTTAAATTGTGTCGTATGCTACGCGACTGCGAACGTGGTCTCGTTCCTGATATAGCGCCAGATGGAGCTAAAGCTTAAATGGCTTTCACCCATCCATTAATACTGTGGTTGTTACCGCTTGGGTTGTTACCGATATTGCTTGAGCGGTCGCATACGCGCAGCTATTCATGGGTAGAGATGCTGCCGCCTGATCCACTATCCGAATTGATTGGATTACTACTTAAAATATTAGCCACTGTTAGCATTACCTGCATCATCATTGGCTTAGCTAACCCACACACTTTAGAGCAAAAAGTAAAAAAGCTAGGCATTGGTGCACAAATCGCTTTGGCATTAGATAGAAGCGCCAGTATGGATGATGCATTTGCTGGCGGTGCCGCTTCTGGCAATGTCGGTGAAACCAAATCTGCGGCAGCCAGTCGATTAATGACCGAGTTTGTGAATGCGCGTAAAAACGACATGATTGGCATTACTACATTTAGTAACTCAGCCATGTATGTGTTACCGCTCACAGATAGTCGAGAAGCGGTCCTAGCTGCGATTAAAGCCACTGCTGGCAATGCGCTATTCCAAACCAATATTGGTGCTGGACTCACTGGTGCCGTTGCACAATTTAAAGATGTGCCTGATTCCGGCTCTCGCGCCATTATTTTGATTTCCGATGGTGCTGGCCGTGTGGATGGTGTGGTGCAGCAGAAACTAAAAGCGTGGCTGAGTGAATATAATATTACCCTGTACTGGATTGTATTAAGGGAACCCGGCGGCATTAGCATTTTTGACCCTAAATATGTAGACTGGGATGAAATCGAATTACCACCTGTGAAAATTGAGCTGCATAAGTTCTTCCAAACACTGGATACGCCCTTTCAAGCATATGAAGCAGAAGATCCAAAATCATTGGAAGCGGCTATTTTTGATATTAATAAAAAAGAGAAGAAACCGATTACTTATCTAGAAAAAATTCCAGGTAAAAACTTTACACAATTATTTTATTTCTTAGCAGCATTGATGATTACATTATTACTTGGCGTGAAATATTTGGAGAACAGAACATGGCGCTCGGCTTAACATTTTTAAAGGTCAACAAACTCACCTGGGGGTTAGGCATCGTTGCTGCACTTTCTGGCGCTGGCATTGCACAGCAAGTGAACAGGCTTGATCAAATTAACAGCTTCAATGCAGCGATCATGACGAGTGATCCACCTAAAACTGACAAGCTGAGTTACGAAGCCAAATATGCGCAGGCTTACTGGTTGGCGAAAAAAGAGTATTACAAAGAATCAACTAAGCTATTCACAGGCTTAACGCAAACCAGTACCGCGAGCAATCGCGCTGCAGTATTTCATAACATTGGCAATATGTTCTTCCTCAAAGCGCTACGTGTGGATGGCGGAAATGATCTCAGAGCAAGAGATGAAGTCGAGTACTTACTATCGGAAGCAAAAACAGCTTATAAAAAAGCAGTTAAGCTCAACAACAGCAATTGGGGTACACGTCGTAATTTAGACCGTGTACTGAGCTTGTTACCAGAAGTACCAACACCAGGCATGAGTGACTCTGACTCGCCTGGCATGATCATGAGTAACATCCCAGTTGGCTTACCTTAGTGTGATTAAATAGTACGATTGAAATTGAGCGATACCATGCAAAAAATTATTCAATTTTTGAAAAAGAATAAAGATTCTGCCCTATTGGGTGGCGCTTTACTGCTATTGGTTATTGCAATGTTTCACCCTACAGTGCCTGTTAAGCATAATATATTCACCTATATGCTTGTCGCAGATATCTCACAAAGCATGAACACGCCTGATGTACCCGTGGGCAACAAAAAAATATCACGGATGGTGCATACACAGAATTTGATGCACGAAGTGGTTTCATCCTTGCCTTGCGGCACGAAAGTCGGCATCTCATTATTTGCTGGCGTCAGTACAGCAGCGCTTTATCACCCGATTGAAGTGTGTGAAAACTTTCATGTGATACAAGACACCATAGACCATTTAGATTGGCGTACCGCATGGTCTGGCAATAGTCGTATTCGTAATAATTTATACAGCATATCTAGAACCATTCGCGCTTTTCCTGAAACAGCGCAAGTCGTCTTATTTACCGATGGTGAAGAAGCGCCACGATTGCACGTCTTTAATACAAAAGATCTAGCCGGGGTGCAGGATGCAAAAGACTGGCTATTTGTCGGTATTGGCAGCTTAGAAGGTGCGGCCATTCCTAAACTCAGTCAAGATAATCAAGTCATTGGTTTTTGGTCGAATGAAAGCTTTGCCTTACAACCCGGAATTGCGCAAATTTCAGAGTCGAATATCGGCACACGTAATGATAGCGTCGCCTTTGGCGAGTACGATCGTTATATTTCCAAATTAGATGAAACTTACCTAAAAGAAATTGGCAAAGAAGTCGGTGCCTTATATGTGCATGGTGACACCCTACATAGCGTACTGGCTGCGATGAAAAAACAAAAACCAGCCCGCCGTGCAGTGGCACCACTTAGCATTGACTGGATGTTAGCTTCTTTAGCTGGGTTACTTTTACTTGCAGCTTATTTCAGCAAACATCCATTTAGGCGGATGGCTGAAAGAATTGGTTTATATAAAAAGTCATTTAAACGCTCATCTGAAAAAGAAGCTACTATCGTGCATGATAACTATATTAGCTAACCTAGATTAGCTAGTCTGGCTTTAACCAAACCTATCAATTAACACTTTTAGTACTGAATGATTGCATCACTGCTTTCATCAAGGCTGTCATGCTTACACCAGGCAACCATGCTCTCAGCTGCCTATGTTGGTCACTAGCTGACTGTGTATATAAAGTATCTGAAAATAAAACAACTGATGGCAACCGCATTTTCAGTAAACCTCGACCTTATATCAAATTTTTCAAATTAATAACAACCAACCACGGATGTATAAAAGTAGTTGCGTCTAACATTGGCACAAACTGCTGACCGCTGCTATTCGTCTGTATAAGTTCACCCCCGCTATTCACCTCAAACTTTTTCCAAGACAATGGCAATAGTAGCAAAGCATCCCGTAGAATATATAGTAGAATGTAGACCATATGATGGTTACAACCATTAAGCACTTAAGCAAAAATGAGATTGGAAAAACAACGATCGCTGCAATACTCAAGATTGAAATGCTACTGAGTAAGACCAATAACAATAGTAATAGTAATAGTAATAGTAATAGTAATAGTAATAGTAATAGTAAATAATTTGAGTGTGATTTTAATGGCTTGGTTTAACTTATTTTTATTAAAAATTTTTTTCATATAAGGCAATATCGGCATGACAGATACAAATTGGCAAACAGACAATACACTTTGCGATTTATCACACCTTGGCTTGCTGACACTGAGCGGCGAAGATGCCGTCACATTCTTGCAAGGACAAGTCACTAACGATGTTAATGCATTAGACGGCAGCAATACGCACTATAGCGGCTACTGCTCGCCTAAGGGTCGCCTGTTGGCCTTGTTCTTAGCATTCGCGCATCAAGACACGATTTACCTACAATTTAGCCAGCCGATACTCTCGCACACCATGAAGCGTCTTAAGATGTATGTCATGCGCTCAAAAGTCGATATTGCTGATGTAAGCGATGATATGGTCCGCCTTGGTGTTAATGGGCCTGATGCAAGCAAACTGGTGACAGAAGCCTTAGGTGAAGTGCCTGAGCAAGATTATGCATTAGTGCAGGCAAAGAATAGCCTCATCATTCAACTTCCGAGCATTGCAGGTCATCAACGCTACGAAGTGTTAGTCAATGCCGCTCACGCAGAAGCCACCCGTGCTTCATTAGCCGAAAACTGCATCAGTGTTGAGCAAGCTTGCTGGGACTGGTTGGATATTCAAACAGGTTGCCCTGATGTGCTAAAAGAGACACAAGAGCAATTTGTACCGCAAATGCTTAACTTAGATAAGCTCAATGGCATTGACTTCAAAAAAGGTTGTTATACGGGGCAGGAGATTGTGGCGCGTACACATTACTTAGGGAAAGTAAAACGTCGTACTTACTTAGCCAGCATTGCGGCTACAGAACAACCAATGGCAGGTGATAAAGTCTTTAATAATGCTGAGAGTGAAGTCGGCCAAATTGTGAAGGTCGCACCTAATTTAACCAGTGGTTTTGATGCATTAATTGAGGTGAGAGTGGAAGCTAAACAAGCTGGTAGCATTACTTGGCAATCAACACCCGTTACTTTTAAGGACTTACCTTATTCAGTTGCGGATGATCAAACTGAAAGTTAACTCTTAATCAGATGATGGCTTAGCTGGTTGATTAAAGATTGAAGAGTCAATCACTTGATAGAACTCCTCGTCTGGTTTAATCATGCCCAGCTCGCTACGAGCCCGTTCTTCTACCGCGTCATTACCTTGCTTTAAATCTCTTACATCAGCCTTCAGCGCGTCATTACGCTGCTTATCCAGCATATTCTGTGCTTCTTGTTGTTTGACTTGTTGATTCACATTCCAAACACGCAACCAACTACCTTTTCCGAATAATAGTGGATACAGCAACAAAACGATTAACAGCACAAAAGCATAGCGTAATATTTTCATATTAATTTTTGTGCTGTTTTAATCAAGGCTAATGAAGACTTAAAGCGTCTGCGTAATTATTTGAACAATTGATAAAACGCACTTAAGCCAGCATAGCTCGTTGCATCACCCAGCTCCTCTCCGATACGGAGCAATTGGTTATATTTCGCCACACGCTCTGAACGGCAAAGTGAGCCTGTTTTAATTTGCAATGCATTCGTTGCCACGGCAATATCAGCAATTGTTGTATCTTCTGTTTCACCTGAACGATGTGAAATTACAGCCGTGTATCCTGCACGTTTCGCCATTTCGATAGTTTCAAATGTTTCCGTCAACGTACCGATTTGGTTTACTTTAATGAGCACAGAATTAGCTACTTTCCTTTGAATACCTTCTTTTAATATTTTTGGATTGGTTACAAACAAATCATCACCAACCAATTGAACTTTATCACCCAAACGTTGAGTCAATAAATCCCAACCATCCCAGTCAAACTCATCCATTCCATCTTCAATACTGATGATTGGGTATTTATCGCATAGTGTCGATAGATAATCACAGAACTGCGCTGAAGAAAGCGATACATTCTCTGAAGCCAATACATATTGTCCATCTTTATAGAACTCACTACTTGCACAATCTAAACCTAAATAAACATCTTTACCAGGCTCGTAACCCGCAGCTGTAATGGCTTCCATAATCAATTGCAACGCAGACTCGTTTGATGGTAAATCAGGGGCAAAACCACCCTCATCTCCTACCGTAGTTGCTAATCCTTTAGCTGTTAATATTTTCTTTAACTGATGGAATATTTCCGCACCACAGCGCAAGGCTTCACGGAAGGTTGGCAGACCTGCTGGGATAATCATAAACTCCTGAATATCCACTGAGTTATCAGCATGCTCGCCACCATTAATGATGTTCATCATTGGCGTTGGCAATTGCATCATGCCTGATCCACCTAGATAACGGTATAAAGGCAAGCCACTCTCTTCTGCAGCCGCACGTGCACATGCCATAGAAACTCCTAAAATAGCATTCGCACCTAACCGGTCTTTGTTTTCGGTACCATCTAACTCAATCAAAGTTTTATCAATAAAAGCCTGTTCTTCAGCATCCAAACCAATAATCGCTTCTGTAATTTCCGTATTCACATGCTCAACTGCTTTCAACACGCCTTTACCCAAATAACGACTTTTATCACCATCACGCAATTCAACAGCTTCTTTTGCACCTGTCGAAGCACCTGAGGGCACCGCGGCGCGACCAATCACACCACTTTCCAGCAAAACATCTACTTCAATCGTTGGATTTCCACGCGAGTCCATAATTTCGCGGGCGATAACATCTACAATTGCGCTCATCGTTTTTTCCTTTGGTAATCTCTTAATTTAAATTCTATATACTTTAAATGCTATATTCTAAATACTTTATGTTCTAAATTTGTTATAGCCGATGTTATAACGATAGTTCAGCAAATCCAGCTTTTTTCACAAGGTTATCGATATCAACTAATACATGCATTAAGTCTTCCATTTTATCTAATGGCCATGCATTAGGGCCGTCTGATAATGCGACAGCTGGGTTTGGATGCGTTTCCATAAACACTCCAGCAACACCACTGGCTACTGCAGCACGGGCTAACACAGGAACATGCTCACGTTGACCCCCACTTTTATCACCCTGCCCACCAGGCTGTTGCACAGAATGCGTTGCATCAAATACCACTGGACAATTGGTTTCACGCATCGTAGCAAGAGCCCGCATATCAGAAACCAAGGTGTTATATCCAAATGAAGCGCCACGTTCGCAGACCATAATATTATCTGCATCGCCATTGGCTTCTTTGGCTTTATTCACCACTTGCATCATGTCATGTGGGGCTAAAAACTGACCTTTTTTAATGTTCACTGGTTTGCCAGATTGTGCGCAAGCCACAATAAAATCCGTTTGTCGGCACAAGAAAGCGGGCGTTTGCAGCACATCAACAACGGCTGCTACATGCGGCACTTGCTCAGCAGTATGAACGTCTGTTAATACTGGTACATCAATCTGCCTTTTTACTTCATCTAAAATCCTCAAGCCTTCTTCCATCCCAAAACCACGGAAGGTCTTGGTCGAACTGCGGTTGGCTTTATCGTAAGAGGACTTATAAATTAACGGCACACCAATACGCTCAGCCATTTCCTTCAACTGCCCTGCCGTCTCAATCGCAAACTCGCGTGACTCAATCACACAAGGTCCTGCAATTAAAAATAAAGGTTGGTGCAAACCGACTTCAAAACCACATAATTTCATTTATTTTGTTCCTTTGTAAGCCAAGGCGGCTTTCACATAAGCAGTAAACAATGGGTGCCCATCGATTGGGTTAGACGTAAATTCTGGGTGGAATTGGCATGCCACAAACCAGGGGTGAACCACTTCTGTCAGCTCAATCATTTCGCAAAGTTCTTCTGTCGGCGTACGGGCTGAAATAACTAAGCCAGTTTCTTTCAATTGATCTACATAGTGATTATTCACCTCAAAACGATGACGGTGACGCTCATTCACTTCTTTGCCATAAATACTTGCCGCTTTCGTGTTTGGCTCAATTGGGCATGTCTGCGCGCCTAAACGCATCGTACCGCCTAAATCAGAATGTTCATCCCTCCTCTCTAGCTTACCTGAAGCATCTTGCCACTCATCAATTAAACCTACCACTTTATGTTCTGCATCTGGGTTAAATTCGGTACTATTGGCATCGGTTAAACCAGCGACATTACGTGCATATTCAATCACCGCCAACTGCATACCTAAGCAAATACCAAGGTAAGGAATTTTGTTTTCACGTGCATATTGTACGGTTTTAATTTTGCCTTCAGTTCCACGCTTACCAAAGCCACCCGGAATCAAAATAGCATCCATGTCTTTTAATACATCCGTGCCACTTTTATCGATTTCTTCACTATCAATAAAGTGAATTTTGACTTTAGACTCCGTATGAATCCCTGCGTGAATAAGTGATTCTGTGAGTGATTTATAAGACTCAGTTAAATCCACATATTTACCAACGAACGCAATATCCACATGGTGTTTTGGGTTCGCTAATGCATGCGTGATGTTCTTCCATTCAGTTAAATCAGCTGCCTTCGCTAAGATACCCAACTTATGGCAGACAATCTCATCCATCATTTGATCATGCAATAAAAGTGGGATTTTATAAATCGTATCCGCATCGACAGCACTAATCACCGCCTCAAAAGGCACATTGGTAAATAGTGCAATTTTGCGACGTTCCTCTTCAGGAATCTCGCGTTCTGCACGACATAATAATAAATCTGGTTGAATACCAATCTCGCGCAATTCTTTCACCGAGTGCTGCGTTGGTTTGGTTTTCAACTCACCCGCTGTTGGAATCCAAGGCAATAAAGTTAAATGCACATAACAAGCATTGTTCGGACCCTCTTCAAAACCCATTTGACGAATCGCTTCTAAGAATGGCAGTGACTCAATATCACCTACCGTCCCACCTACTTCAACAATTGCCACATCAGCACCTTCAGCGCCTGTACGAATATGCATTTTCATTTCATCAGTAATATGCGGAATCACCTGCACAGTTTTACCAAGATACTCACCACGGCGCTCTTTTTTAATCACGCTTTCGTAAATTTGACCAGTAGTAAAGTTATTCTTATTACCCATCTTGGCGCTAATAAAGCGTTCGTAATGACCTAAATCTAAGTCGGTTTCTGTGCCGTCATCGGTGACGAATACCTCACCATGTTGGAAAGGCGACATCGTGCCAGGGTCAACATTGATATAAGGGTCTAGTTTGAGCATGGTCACATTAAGGCCACGCGACTCAAGGATTGCCCCTAAGCTTGCCGCTGCAATGCCCTTCCCTAAAGAAGAAACTACACCGCCTGTTACGAATACATATTTGGTCATGGAAAGGCTTTATAAGAATTGTTGCAGACGGGAAACTATTTTACGTGAAAGGTGTGGCAACCACAATGAATCGGTGCGTGAGTATGCAATTAAAATATTAAATTGGCTTAACCCATCTGCGCGTTAAAAAAAATGGCTATATGCAATTTAAGGTTGGATGAGCCATTTTTTTATGTCCAAACTGTTTAACCAACAATCGTTGCCATGGTTTCAATCAGCTCCTTGCAGAAACTGTATCTAAATACCAACTGGTTGGATCTTATCATCATGCGTAAGCCGAATGGGGAGAGCCACACCTACGCTTACGTTACTGAACGGAAGCTTTCTGGCAAACAATTTTCAATCATATATATCCGCAAACGACCCTAAGCAGACTTTCAAGGAAAGATCGCCTTAAGGTGATTTTTTGTCTCTTGCTAGCAACGAAGAAACTCAAACCTTCGACACAAAGAGTGCGGTGGTTAATGCATTTCTCATGAGGGCCACTGTACTTCCGGGGCTGTGGTAGATAACAACTTCGCCATCACACAAATAAAGCTCTGTGGGCTTTGCGTATTTAACCTGGTTTAGTGCTGTAGGTTGGGATTCTTGCTGAGGTGAGGAGATTACTTCTAGGTGACTTTCAGGTATTTTGATTACCTTAGTCACTTTGTGGGCGGCGTGCTGTTGTCATACAGCTATTTTATTTTCAGACTTTTAGATGGACAATCTGAACAAGAAACTCCTTTTAAAGGACGTTTCTTAGATTGGTTAAATGACTATTTTTTGATTTTTTTAAAGTTCCTGAGCTGCCTAATAGCACTAAGTGACGTATTTTTTTGCGATGCTCATAGCTGATGCCACAGCTTGATGCATATCTAAATATGCATAAAGTCCACATCTTCCAATAAATGTAACATTACCTGGCGTCATTGATTTGTATTGATGATATAAATTGCGATTTGCTCCTTGTATGTCCTTTACAGGGTAATAGCGTTCGTAATGATTTTCTGTATAATCGCAAGGCTCTTCAAACGTTAGAGTGCTAAAAACTTTATTCTCACCGTGACAGGGTAAGTTTTTCCATTCAGTTACTCTAGAATACTTTTCTTCATGTGTAAAGTTTACTACTGACACTGGAAATACTTTAGTTAATGGTAGTGTATAAGTATGAAATTTGATCGACCTATAAGGAAGATTTCCGTAAATATTATCAAAAAATTCATCTATAGACATCGAGTTAAAACAATGCTCGTATAAATTCAACATTGATTTATCGAAAGAAGTGTTAAGCCTAATATTTATTAATGGATGATCCAACATTTTCTCAACCATTGAGGTGTAACCTTCAGAGGGCAACGCTTGAAATGTATCCTTAGGAAAATAAAATTCGTTCAGGTCATCTCTAATTGGTATTCGCTGAATAATGCTGGGGTTAATTTCCTCTAAAGACATCCCCCACATTTTTTTTGTATACGGGCGAAAAAAAATATCTAAAACATTATTTTTGCCCACAATTTCAGAGGTTTCTTTGTTTACGGGTAAGGTAACCAGTCTGCCATCCCCGAGCATGGCCTTGACTTTGTGATAATAAGGGGTCCATTCGGTAAATCTTGATAAAAAGTTGACTACTTCTTGATTAGATGTATGGAATAGATGAGGTCCATATTTATGGACCCGTATTTGATATTCATTTACAAAATCATAGGCATTACCAGCCATATGATCTCTCGCATCTATAACCTTAATTTCAATGCCAGATTCTGCCAATATGCGTGCAATTGTAGCTCCTGAAAATCCAGCTCCAACTATCAAGACGCTCATTTACTCGCCCTAACTCTCACGAATATTGTCTTAGTTTTGTTGGCTCGAATTGGTTCAAAGAAAATTTTATAAACAAGCTTCTCATTTCCTCCCTGGGGTCACTTTTGGCGCCACCATGGCCAGCGCCCCCTACCTCTCGAGTGTGAAAAATAGGGGTCTGGTCAATAATACCAAAATTAAAAATATTTTCTTTTTGAGCAATCTCTGACCAAAGCCACTCATACCCCCAACCGGAAGTATTTTCACCAAAATACTTACTGAAAAACCTTAAACTTTTCACATCAAAGCATGGGGCCATAATCTCAACGAAATTAGTCTGCCGAGCAATACATTCCTTAACTTGAACGGTAATGGGCCAAGAATAAAAACTGTATGGCGTTAGAGCAGGCTGTGCAATTGTAAAATTTAAATTTTTACACCATTCAAAAAAGTTATTTATAGTTTCAGCATTACAAAACAAGTCATCATCTGGAAGCCAAATATACTCATATTTATTTATTAATTCTAAGTTGCTCTCAATGAAATTTTCTATGCCTTGCCATTTTGAACCTTTAAAACAATGGAGGAAGTCATACTGGTCGTTATATCTTTCAGGACAATCGCCATAATAGCTTACAATCAAGTCCCAATTCCTATCATTTGATAGCCATTGAGGATGCAGTGATTTGTCCCCAGCCCGGACGAGCACAAGATTCTTCTTGCTAACTTTTTGGAGGTCTGTCATGTTACCGTCCTCTTGGCTCTAATTTTTTTATTGGAAATGCCGTATTTAACTGAGCAAATTCCATTCAATCACTACACAAGCTTGTTGGTGCAATGATACAAACGAATCGTATCTATATTTTATTTTTAATGATCGCTCTAACCCCGCCACCCATTAGGCTTGATACCCCTTAAACTGCTCAAACACGGCTTGCATTTCAGTATCACTTAATAAAGGCGGTGTAGCTGTAATTTGTAGTAAACGCCAATATTGCTCACAGAGATTTTCAACTTCAACTGCCAGGGCTAAAGCGGCTTCCAAAGTTGCACCCATGGCAATCATACCGTGATTGGCTAATAAACAAGCTTTGCGATTTTTTAATGCAATAAGTGCGGCATCCGATAAATCCTGCGTTCCAAACAATGCATAAGGTGCGCAGCGAATACTATCACCGCCTGCCATGGCAATCATATAATGAAATGGCGGCATATCTTGATGTAAGCAAGCGATGGTCGTAGCAAACATGCTATGAGTATGAATAACGGCGTTCACCTCTGAACGATGTTGATAAATATCGCGATGAAATCGCCACTCTGAGGATGGCTTTTTGTTCGCTTCAGCATCGCCATTCATTTGTATCGCCACCACACTCTCTGCGGTCATGACTTCCGCATCGATGCCACTCGGCGTGATTAGAAAGCCACCTGTATTTCGAAAACTACAGTTACCTGAAGCTCCTTTATTTAAGCCCAGGCTTGTTAGCTTTTGTGCAGTATAAACTAGTTTAGCGTTCATCATCACCATCCTTACGTTAGCTTATTTGGTGCAAACACACCTTCCTCTGTGATGATACCAGTGACCAACCTTGCTGGCGTCACATCAAAAGCAGGGTTAGCCGCTTTACTTTCTTTTGGTATCACGCGCACTCTTTGTAAACTCCCGTCCTCTGTATGGCCTTGCATATAAGCCACTTCATCATGATGCCGTTCTTCAATCACAATATCACCACCATGCGCTAAACCACCATCAATCGTGGGTCTAGGCACGGCAGCATAAAAAGGAATCTGATTATCATGAGCAGCCAATGCTTTTAAGTAAGTGCCAATTTTATTACAAACATCTCCATTGGCTGCCACGCGGTCTGCGCCGACCATCACCATATCAACTTGCCCTTGTTGCATTAAGTGACCACCTGCATTATCAGAGATGACGGTATGCGGCACACCGTGTTGTGCTAATTCCCACGCGGTTAAACTAGCGCCTTGATTACGCGGGCGTGTTTCATCCACCCATACGTGAACATGCGAGCCTGCGTCATGCGCCGCATAAATAGGCGACAAAGCCGTACCAAAATCAACGGTTGCTAGCCAGCCTGCATTGCAATGTGTCAGGATGTTAAACGTTTCGTTTAAGCCTGATTGTTGTGTCTGTTGGATGAGCGCAAGACCATGTTGGCCTATCATTTGATTCTGCTTAACATCTTCATCCGCAATGCGTGCAGCTTCTTCCCATGCTGCACTGACACGTTCAGCTGGCAGAATGGCTGTCAAATACACAACCATTCGATTAACGGCCCAAGCCAAATTAACGGCCGTTGGTCTTGAATGAATTAATTGCTTAGCCGTGATACTCAAGTGTGCATCACTCGTGTCTTGCAACATCGCCAACGCAACACCATAAGCGGCCGATACACCAATCAATGGTGCGCCCCTCACTTGCATTGTACTGATGGCATGAACCACCTTGTCAACAGAATCCACCTCCACAACTTCAAAGTGAAAAGGCAGCTTGGTCTGATCAATAATGGAAACGGTGCGACAAGTAGAACTTGGCCAAATAGTGCGATAGTGTGTGTTTTTTACAAACATAAAATTAATGCTTAAAGCAACCTTGAAAATGTAACGCTAGTTAAAAAAACTAAAATAAATTTCTTGCTATTTATTGATAAGTATTTATTGCCATTTTCCATCCACAGAATCTGTGGATAACTTTGTGGATTAATGTGACACAAAAGCGTAACTTACCAAGTTTAAAGGGTTTTTTTAAAACGTTCATTTTTTAATCTATTATTTTTACCAATTAAATCAATGTGTTATGGCATGTCATTGGTTTTATACGTTTTTTTGACAATACTTAATGTAAAGCTTGAACTGGTGTGTATAAGCGAGCTATTTTTGGCAAAACTTCCTCGACATTTTTCTGAGTTATTTCAATGATTTGCGACACTGGAATGCGCCTCAAAGCCGCTAAAGTTTCTGCAATTTTTAATATTGATTCTGGAGTGTTCCGTTCTTTTTTCTCTAGCCATGCTGGCGGCATATCCGGCGCGTCGGTTTCCAACACAATCGCATCCAAAGGTAAGTTTTTAGCTAGCGCCCTAATCTTTAAAGCACGTGGATAAGTCATGGCACCACCAAAGCCAAGCTTGAATCCTAATTCAATAAAAGCCTCTGCTTGCTGCACACTGCCATTAAATGCATGAGCGATGCCACCCTTCACTCTAACCTGCCTTAAATATTTCAACACATCATCAATGGCATTACGCACATGCAAGAGAACGGGTAGGTCGTGCGTTTGAGCAACTTTGAGTTGTTCACAAAAAAAATACTCTTGTGTCTCTCGGTTTTGTTTGGTAGCAAAAAAATCTAATCCAATTTCGCCAATGGCGACTAATTGATTGTCGGTTGATAAGGCTTCGGTTACAGATGCATTTAAACGAGCAATATCACTAGGGCTCACATCATCAATAAACATCGGGTGTATGCCCAAGGCATAACAGCATTGTGCATATTGCTTTGATAATACAGCGACTTTTGGAAAGTTGCTTGGCATTACAGCAGGAATAACAATCATGCCGACGCCAGCTGCTTGTGATTGTTGCAACACTTGCTCACGGTCCACATCAAAGACATCCGCATCTAAGTGGCAATGCGTATCAATCAGTGTCACGCTGACACACACTTAGCCAACACCCGTATATCATTTCCAAATTGACGTACATCGTAGACATCAATCGAAATGACTTCTTCCATGGTTTGCAATGCAGGTAAAGCAAACATCCCTTTACCATCACCGCCCATCAGCTTGGGCGCATAAAAGATCACCAGCTCATCAATTAATTTAAGCGCCAACAGTTCGCCATTCAATCCTTCACCACCCTCAACCATCACCTCATTCACTTCCGTGCTGGCAAGTTGTTGCAATAGGCTCTCAAGGCAGACTTTACCATCCACATTCGGGATACAAAGCAAAGAAATTCCCATTGCAGTTAATTGTTCGACCTTTTGTGCTTCATCTGTCGCATAGGCAATTAATACGTGTTGATTCTTGAGCAGTTTTGCGTCCAGTGGCATGCGTAAGCGACTATCCACAATCACGCACAATGGCTGACGGTCAATATTGATTTCACGTACGGTTAAGCTTGGATTATCTTGTAATACAGTGCCAATACCCGTGAGAATAGCGCACGATCTAGCGCGCCAATGTTGCACATCTGCACGCGCAGCTGGGCCAGTAATCCATTGACTCACTCCATTACTTAAAGCCGTTTTACCATCGAGGCTGGCGGCGATTTTGCTACGGACAAATGGTTTCTGCTGTGCCATGCGCGCAACAAAGCCAACATTAAGGTCATGCGCTTGCTGTTGCATAAGACCTGTAGAGACTTGAATACCTGCCGCTTGTAAAGCAGAAACACCTTGGCCTGAAACTAAAGGGTTGGGGTCTTGCATGGCAACGATGACTTTTGCAACACCGGCTTTAATCAGCGCTTCGGCACAAGGTGGTGTGCGGCCGTGATGACTACAAGGTTCTAGTGTGACATAAGAAATTGCACCTTTGGCTAGGTCGCCAGCTTGATTTAAAGCATGCACTTCAGCATGTGGCATACCTGGTTTGAGGTGTGCGCCCTCTCCAACCACTTTGCCATCCTTAACGACGACACAGCCAACGCGTGGATTGGGCATGCTAGTGTACAAGCCTTGCTCAGCTAACCGCAAAGCCTGTGTCATAAAACGATGATCGTCAGGCGTAAAGTCTGTCATGATTTTGTTTGAAAGGCCTTATTTTAGGTCTTTAAGCGCGTCACGAAAATCATCTGCATCTTGGAAGCTGCGATAAACCGAGGCAAACCGAATATAAGCTACTTTATCCAGCTTGCGCAATTCGGCCATCACTAATTCGCCAATTTGACGTGATGGCACTTCACGCTCACCCAGAACTAACAACTTACTGCGGATATGTTGTAGCGCTTCTTCCATTAACTCAGCTGATACAGGTCGTTTATGTAACGCTAAGAAAAAGCCTTCTCTTAACTTTTCGTCTTTAAAGTCTTCGCGGTCGCTATTACCTTTAATCACTTGTGGCAAACGTAAGTCGGCTGTTTCATAAGTCGTGAATCGTTTATCACAACTTCCACAGCGACGACGGCGGCGAACCGAATCGCCTTCGTCATTCACACGCGAATCGACAACCTGCGTATCATCTACACTGCAAAAAGGACATATCATTAGTGTTTACTGCCTTAAACGCCGTAAACAGGAAAACGTGAAGTCAATGCATGTACTTTTGCTTTCACTGCATTAATCGTTGCCTCGTCCTCTGGATTACCTAAGACATCAGCCACTAGGTTAGCGACCAGATCAGCTTCTTCTTCCTTAAAGCCACGTGTCGTAATTGCTGGTGAGCCAAGACGAATACCAGAAGTTACAAACGGGCTTTCTGGATCGTTTGGAATTGCATTTTTATTGACGGTAATATGTGCCAAGCCAAGTGCCGCATCAGCAGCCTTCCCTGTTAAGCCTTTAGCACGCAAATCGACTAAGAATACATGCGATTCTGTACGGCCAGAGATGATACGTAAGCCACGCGCTGTTAAGGTTTCTGTCATCACGACTGCATTCTTAAGCACTTGCTCTTGATAGACTTTAAACTCAGGTGTTGCCGCCTCTAAGAAAGCGGTTGCCTTAGCTGCCATCACATGCATTAACGGACCCCCTTGCAAGCTTGGGAATACGCTTGAATTTAGCTTTTTAGCAAACTCTTCTTTTGCCATGATTATGCCGCCACGTGGGCCGCGCAATGTTTTATGCGTTGTCGATGTCACAAAATCAGCATGTGGCACTGGGTTTGGATAAACACCCGCTGCAATCAAACCAGAGTAATGCGCCATATCGACCATGAAATAAGCACGTGCTTTTTTGGCAATTTCAGCCATACGCGCCCAATCAAAGCGAAGTGAATAAGCAGAAGCACCGCCCACTAATAATTTTGGTTTAGTTTCCATGGCTACGCGTTCCATTTCATCGTAGTCAATTTCTTCATTTTCATTTAAGCCATAAGCCACGATATTGAACAACTTACCTGAAATATTAGCCGGTGAGCCGTGCGTTAAATGACCGCCGTCACCTAGGTTCATACCCATAATCGTGTCGCCCGGTTTTAGCATCGCAAAATACACCGCCTGATTCGCTTGTGAACCTGAGTGTGGTTGTACGTTGGCATACTCAGCACCATATAAAGCTTTTAAACGATCAATGCCTAATTGTTCAACTTCATCAACAAACTCACAACCACCATAAAAACGCTTACCTGGATAGCCTTCTGCATATTTATTAGTGAGCTGCGACCCTTGCGCATCCATCACCGCAGGGCTGGTGTAATTTTCAGAAGCAATCAGTTCGATATGCTGCTCTTGACGCTCTACTTCAGCATCAATCAATTTTGCGATTACTGGGTCAGTCGTATTAAGTTTTATTGAATGGCTAAACATGTGAGTAAATGGTTCCAAATGACTAATAGAATAATCGAGTATTTTATCATGCTAGCTTAGTTACTAAAACTGATGATTTCGGTATAAAGAATTAACAGCCATGCAAACAGTGCACTGAAACTAGGCACCATTACAATGCAACACCTGCAGTTAATGCAGAACTGGTCACCCTTATATTTCAAGTCATTGATTTAATTAGATAATATAATTGGCATAACGTTTGCTTTATATTAGGTAGGCGTAATTCTCCAAAGTTTCGCTCCTCCCTTTTCCCCAGCCCATGTGGTTGGGGATTTTTTTGCCGTTTCAAATGATTTCTAAGCAGGCTATAATCAATGTTTAAGTATTAAATAGAGATTACTAGTAATGAAGTGGACAGACACACAACGAATCGCCGAAGACCTTTACGACAAACATGAAGATGTCGACCCTAAAACCGTTCGCTTTACCGATTTAATGGAATGGGCGATGCAATTAGATGACTTTGATGACACTGAAGAACACTGTGGTGAAAAAATATTAGAAGCGATTCAATTGGCTTGGATTGAAGAGGCTGAGTAGCCATGTCTACCAACACATCTCTTCCTAAAGAAATTTTCAAAGCCTACGATATTCGAGGCATTGTTGGAAAAACACTGACGCCAAATATTGTTGAGTCCATTGGCCACGCACTGGGCAGTGAAGCCCTAGCCCGCGCACAGAAAACCATTTGTATTGGTTATGATGGCCGCCTGTCGGGGCCTGAGTTAGCCGCCGCAATCTCTCGTGGCATTCGTAAGGCAGGTATCGATGTCATCAACTTAGGCTTAGTGGCAACACCCGTAGTTTATTTCGCAGCCTACCAACTTAAAACCAGCTGCGGCGTGATGGTAACAGGCAGTCATAACCCACCTGATTACAATGGGTTGAAAATGGTACTGGGTGGTGATACTTTATCTGGAGAAGCCATACAAGGTTTACGCCAACGCATTGAAAATAATGATTTAGCTTCTGGTGCAGGACAAGAAAGTAGCCATTATATTGATAATGAATATATTGCTAAAATAAGCAACCACATCAAACTTGCACGTCCAATGAAAATTGCGGCGGATGCTGGCAATGGCGTGGCTGGTGCATTTGCTAAAAAGCTTTACGAAGCATTAGGCTGCGAGGTTGAGGAGTTGTTTTGCGAAGTAGATGGTAACTTCCCTAACCACCATCCCGACCCTTCTGTTCCAGATAATCTCAGGGACTTAATTAATGCACTTAGCACTGGCGACTCAGAAATCGGTCTTGCGTTTGACGGTGATGGTGACCGCTTAGGCGTAGTCACTAAAGGTGGAAATATCATTTACCCTGATCGCCAATTATTACTATTTTCTGAGGATGTGTTGAAACGCGAGCCAGGCGCTACGATTATTTATGACGTTAAATCAACACGTAATTTATCACCATGGATTGAAGCACGCGGCGGTAAGCCGCTGATGTGGAAAACAGGCCATTCGCTCGTCAAAGCGAAAATGAAAGAAACTGGTGCAGCGCTAGCTGGTGAAATGAGCGGCCACACATTCTTTAAAGAACGCTGGTTTGGTTTTGATGATGGTTTATATGCAGGTGCGCGCTTATTAGAAATCCTAAGCAAGTTTGATGACCCTTCTGCTGTACTTAATGCACTACCTGACAGTGTCAGCACACCTGAACAACATATAAAAATGCAAGAAGGTGAGCCGCATGCATTAATTGCTCACCTACAAGATACCGCCACATTTCAGGATGCAGAAGTGTTAACTATTGATGGCTTACGCGTTGAGTATACAGATGGCTTTGGTTTAATGCGGCCTTCCAATACAATACCCGTGATTGTGTTACGCTTTGAAGCTGATAATGAAGCTGCATTGAAACGCATTCAAGAAAGTTTCAGAGCCGTTATTTTGGCAGCAGCGCCAAATATTGCACTGCCTTTCTAACACATGTCAAAAAACGGGCTTTTCCTCAGTATCATTTGGCTCTGTCTTGGTGCGGTTATTTATTACCTCGTAGACAATATTCAAAACCCTAATAAGATGCATGCATTAGGTACAGAAGCAGAGGTTGTACTCAAACGCGGCTTAGATGGTCACTATCGTGCAGAGGCATTGATTAACGGCCAGAAAGTGAATGTACTAGTTGATACAGGTGCAACAGGTGTTGCCATTTCTCAAGCCGTTGCCGACAAACTTCAACTCAAAAGTGTCTCAGCCATCCGTACGGCTACCGCCAATGGTGATGCAGTAGGTTATTTAGTCAGGCTGGAATCCGTTAAACTCGGTGGCCTAGAGGCGAATAACGTTTCCGCCTCAATAGCACCAGGTCTACAGGGTGATGTGCTGTTAGGCATGAGCTTTTTGGGGCGTATGGATGTGCGATTGTATAAAGATGAAATGACCATCAAACCAGTGATTGATTGAGGCTTATTCTGTCAAACAAGAAGCCAGCTGGAAGACTTTTACCTTTTTTGCAAACCAGAAGTCCCTAATTTTTGCTCAGAAAAAGCATACGTTTGTATTATGACCCCCTGTTGAAGATAATAGACACTTTGATCTGAAGTAGAATGTATTTTCAAAGGAGTAATCAGATGGAAAAACAGTCAAAAGAGATTGGCACAAGCGATTATTTTGGCTTCTATGAACCGCGCGGTAATTGTTATGATAATGCGCTGATGGAAAGTTTCTGGGGTTCACCTAAAAATGAGCTAATTCATCAAACGCAATACAAAACAATAGAAGAGGCGCGCGATGCAATAGAAGAATATATGGAAGTGTTCTACAATCGTATTCGCATCCACAAAAAGTTAGATAACATATCGCCAGCAGAAGCATTAAGAAATTTTAAGTTAATGTAGGAAGAGCTTGTTTGAAATGAAATGTCCATTTTATTCAACAAGGTTCACAATACCTTAATGATATTTTGATGTAAAAAAACACTCATTGAAGCGGGATTTAATTTGTATGTAATAATTATGCTAAGTTTGTCACATAAAGAAATTAACTCACTTTAAATGCGTCTGTTAAATGCGAGTATTTTTCATACCCTTGATTTGCATGAATAATATACACGCCGTATATCAATTTAAAAAAAGTCATTTATGGTAAGTTTATATTTAATAGCTGGAATTGTTGGCGTCATGTTATTTTTTAGTGTGGTAGTAGCACCCGCTATATTTAAAGTATTGCCACAAGAGTGGGCGAGCGTTTATGTACGCAGTTTTTTTCCAAAATACTATCTAGTACTGGGTATTACTTGCTTATTGGCTGCAATTTTTTCACATGAAATAAAGGTTCAAATAATAGCATTAACAAGTGCTATCTTATTTGCAATTTCTTTGTGGGTACTAACACCAAAAGTTAATGCTGCAAAAGACGAAAACAATACAAAAAGATTTAATATTTTGCATGGCGTAAGTGTCGCCATTAATATGAGTGTAATGGTGATATTAATTTATTGTTTTTGGGTATAAGACCTATCATAAGTTGTTCGAAAACCAAACCACAGAGTATATTTTTTTAATGACTTTACTTAGTCGGCATTCAAGAAGATGAATAGGGTTGAGTTTTAGGTTCGGCTCACAACGAATTCATACGAACAAGGCATGTTATCTGTTCAACTAGTTAAAGACTTTGGAGAATTATTATGTGGAGTACACCGGCTGCTACAGAAATGCGTTTTGGCTTTGAAGTGACGATGTACGTAATGAATAAGTAATCTGCATTACCGAATGAACAGCCTATTCAGAAATCAGTAGGCTTTTTTTGTATCTAAACTTAGTTAAGAACTTTAGCTGTTCAGATTATCATGACCGTCCTTAATGGGTCGGCTCTTGCCATATGGAACCTAAATTTCCAAACATCAATGCAGTCATTGCTTCCCAATTGTGCTTACTTGCCAGTAAGCGAACAGAATTAAAATAGTAAATTTATCCTATAGAAAATTAAAAAAATTGATTAGTGATTAAAATAATTCTTGTTGATGACAGCTTGTGTTTTTTCATAAGCATCATCTTTTTTTCGTCCTAAAGTGATATTCAAACGAGCCTCTCGCGTCGCTTTTGCAATATCTACAAGTGGTGTTGGGTACTCTTTATCAAGTATGCAGCCATATTGTAAATGTTGTGATTTGGGCATTAAATAGGGTTCAAAAATACATTTATCCGGCAAATTTTTAGCATGAGTAACCAATGTCTAACAAAAGCACCCTTTGGGCCTTGCTCTTTCGCTTGTTTAATTGGGTTGTAAATGCGCAGGGTATTAATACCTGTGGTGCCGCTCAACATTTGGCATTGTGGCCAATGAATGCTCAGCTCGTAATCTAAAAATTCATTGGCTAAATATAAGCCTGATGTACGACATTGTAGCTAATATAAATAGCTGGCCGTACTCATTAACATGACGCGCATTCGAAAATTAATCCATCCCGTGTGACGTAACATTACCATACAGGCATTGACCAGTTGCCAGCCTGTTTCGCCGCGAATTAAAGCTTGCAAACGGCGATGTGATTCTGCATCTAATAACGCTTCATCACGCATACCATCATAGGCATGATGCAAGTTGTCAAACTCCATTTCAGGTTCTGAATCTAATTTTTGCATAAAATGGCAATGCCAATGTAAGCGACTTTCAAATCCAATTAAGCCTGCGTTTAAAGTGCTAGGGAACATATTTGGCACTTCATTTGCGAAACTTAGCTGCTCTGCCATCTAAAAAACTATTGAAAGTTTCTAGTGCGAAAGTACGGCCACTTTTTTTGACGTTTTGGTTTATCAATACCAACTGGCAGCCTCAATGGTACTCTTGGCATTATTATGTTTGGCGCAGCAATGGCTTTAGCAGACAAAAGTTGTAATGGCGCGCTCATTCGCTGTTCCCAATGTTTGCTCCAATCATTACAGCTTTTCAAACGCCGAGCTACTCCATTTTGCGGAATTTCTTGCCAATTTATATTTTTTTTGCACTAATTGGCTATATATTTATCGACTTGATAAGTAGCTAGATTCCCCGTTTCTTAATGACTATAAATGCTGGCGATATTAACTTGGTTGCGAATTTTATTTACTTCAAACGATTGGCTCCCAGCAAAAAAACAGTAATACTGCCGCTTGCGCACAGGCTGCCACTAGTGGTGCATGATCAACCACCCGTAAATCTCGTTTAAACCAAACGATAACAACAGAGTTAGACATTGTGCTAATAAAGACTATTTAACAATCGGCCGAATACTTGAAAACCCACCATCGATAGACCAAATTTGACCAGTCACTCGTGCTGCGTGATCTGATAGCAACCAAACCATTAACCGTGCAACGTCTGGCGCGTTGCCAATGCCTACAATTGGGTATTGTCGCGCAGCCATCCCTCGACTGGCATCGCTTGCTACTAAACTGGCTGCTGCTGGCGTATCTAGCAAGCCGGGCGCCACGGCATTTACGCGAATACTATTACTGGCATAAGTAGCTGCCGCTCCACGCACCAATGCTTCTAGGCCGCCTTTTGCGGCTGAAATAGCTTCATGATTTGGCGTTCCAATTTGCGCAGCCGCAGAAGACACTAGAACTGCAGAACCAGCCAATTTAGCCGTTTTTAAATGGCTGATAAATGCAGCTAAGGTATGAAAAGCACTAAAAAGATTGGCTTGCATGCATTCGTTAAAATCAGCTTCTGTTATGCGATGTAATGCACCTAGTTTAATATTCCCGACACAATGAGCAAACACTGTTGGTATAACTTTGTGCGCATTTATCTCATAAAAAATATGTTTCGCACCTTCAACAGTGGCGCAATCAGCTTGAATTTGGAGATGCTTATTGCCGTAAACAGTACTCAGTCGCGTCGCATTACGACTGGTTAAGATTAATTGGTAGCCATCATCTATTAATACATTAGCAAGCGCTTGACCTAAACCACCTGTTGCGCCAGTAATTAATGCTACTTTTTCACTCATTTCTCAATTACCTTTTATAAAGTCATTTATATATATCTGATATGAGTCTCCAAGGTTGAAAACGTTTCTTCATTTTTCAACTCCATATCGATTCAATTAATGAAATTTAACTCAAAATAACTTTTGTTTAAAATAACGATATGTCAATAACACTTCAAGTAAACCCTAAGAAACTATTAAATAGTAAATGGACAGCAGTAACGCCAACCAATAAAGAAAAGCATTTTTTGATCACTAAATTAATTTATCCAGAACAACCTGTTACACCTATTACTCATATTGAGCTTGAAGTGGTGAATTCAGCACGCACACAAGTATTGTTATGGCATGAATTAACTATCAAAACTAGTTGGCTCCAAGGCTGGTTGTAAAAAATAATGATTAAACAACAATCTAAAATCGCCATCATTGGCGCGGGTATTTCAGGCCTTGCCTGCGCCACAACATTGCAAAACGCAGGGCTTGAAGTTACTGTATTTGAAAAAAGTAGAGGTGTATCTGGCCGTATGTCCACTCGTGTTAATAATCAGTGGCAATGTGACCATGGCGCGCAATATTTTACTGCTAGCAACCCGCAGTTTGCTGCTGAAGTGCAACGTTGGCATAAAGCCGGGGTAGCTAAGCTTTGGCAGCCGCGCTTGCAGACATTTGATGGTGTAAAATTTACTAACAAAACATCGTTAATATATCGTTATGTAGGCGTACCTAGACAAACGTCGCCTGCTAAATTTTTAGCACAAAACTTAAACTTACTCGCTTCCACTACTATTAATAAAGTTGAATTAATCAACAATCAGTGGCAGCTATCATCCAAAGAGCATGGCCAGTTAAACCATGTATTTGATGCGCTGATACTTGCTATTCCTTCTCCGCAAGCTAAAGTTTTATTGGAATCTAGCGCACCTAAACTTGCCGAAGTTGCCGCTAGTGTTGCTATGCAAGGCTGCTGGTCATTAATGTGTTGTTTTAATAATAAACTAGAGCTGCCGTTTGATGGTTTATTTGTGCAAAATAGCTTATTAAGTTGGGTCGCACTTGATAATGCTAAACCGTGTCGAACTTTATGCAACACTGTCTATAGTGAAATATGGGTATTGCATACCAGCAGTGAATGGAGTGAAATCTACATCGACGAAAACGCCAACATAGTTGCAGAAAAAATGATCGCAGAATTTATTAAACTTGGCGGCTCAATACCACAAGCTTACACCATACATCTTCGGCGCTATGCCGATTGTCCTAATTATTCAACATTAGGCTACATTTGGGATAATGCTACACATATTGGTCTTTGCGGTGACTGGCTGAATGGCGGAAAAGTTCAGGGTGCATGGTTAAGTGGACAATTGTTAGCAGAACAATTACTTAAAACATAGTCCTAAAATATAGAACAACTTAGTTCAAAATGTTTGTTTCATCTCAAGAATACTTTCAGATATATATTTTGTGGCTCCGAATGACTGTTATGGTCGAGGCTGCGTCAAAACGTTAGAAGCAAAGAGTTGCAATATCGTTAAGCAGAACAAGTAGGAATAGTTTAGATTGAAGTTTGTTATACAACTTTGGCACAAAGTAAGTTAGCAGACCACACCTGGCTGTAGTGCTTTCTGAATCTGACTCCCCTGAAAGTACATACTTAATGTTATCGAAATTTTTTACAACCCAATTCAACGACATGGTTACGAAAATCAGCTTTATCCGCTAGAATTTGCAAGGCAGTTTTCTGAAGACTGGAATGTGTTTGCTTAATCATGTCACCTCAGCCATATATTTACTTTTTTATAGATTTTCAACATGTTAAATTTTCATAAGGGATAA
>JBLIIL010000016.1:0-38400 GCA_047634755.1 Methylophilaceae bacterium | reverse complement strand
ATTTAAAAGGCGGTGTCTTACTGTTGGCCTGAATGTTCTGCAACACTTTATCTAAGCTTTTTTCAGCCAACTTGCCTGTCACAAAAAGTAGGTTTTCAGTCGTCATCAGTGTTTAATATTCAGCCAGCGATTATAGGCTTTGTAACTTCCGCTCAACGGCCACTTGCAATGCTTCAATACTAGCAACAATCTCTGTCGCTTCAAATTGAGCGACTTTTTGGACGTTATCCAAATCAATTTTTCGTGGATACACCATCACCATATTCTCTTTTGGTGCTTCTGATTCAACTTCTGACGCGGTATCACAGGCAAAGACGATACTCGGCACACGGGTTTTGCCAGCCTGCGCATAAAGGTTAGTCACCAAACTATCAGAAATACCATAAGCCATTTTTGCAATCGTATTAGAGGTCACTGGGGAAATCACCAAGGTGTGATACTTCCCCTCATAGAAGAATTCAACCGGCACACTACTCGCTGTTTTATCTTGAAAAACACGATGTCCCGTTGCAACTAATTGCGCCTGAAACCCATACTGTTTAATAATTTCGGCTGCTGCACTACTCAGAAACACATCAACATCTTGTAGCGATGCCAATATTGCTAAAGACTCTCGCAAATAATGTCCAGAACCCGTAATCGCCCATGCAAGTCGTTTATTCGTATGTGTCAATCTAAACCTTTAATTTTCTGAAATGCGTACTGATGTTATCCAATAAGTCCATAAAAATCAATAAAAGCCAAAAGTTGCTAAAAAATTTCTCAAAACCTTCAATTAAAAAAATAGGCCGCTGTTTTTAACGGCGACCTATATCAATCATACAATCAATGCTTAACTAAACGGGTGTTCAATCACAATCGTTTCGTCACGTTCAGGGCCCGTAGAAACAATGACAATTGGTACGCCACACACTTCTTCTAAACGCTTTAAGTAATGTTGTGCATTCTTAGGTAAGCCATCCCACGTTTTCACGCCGAATGTTGTTTCCGTCCAACCTAGGACCGTTTCGTAGATTGGTTCACAGCCTCCCACATCATCAGCACCCACTGGTAACAAATCAATTATTTTGCCATTCAGTTTGTAGCCAACACAGATGTTAATTTCTTTAATGCCATCCATCACGTCTAATTTAGTGATGCACAAACCTGTTAACCCATTAATCATGGCTGAACGACGTAATGCAGCGGCATCAAACCAACCACAACGACGCTTACGTTTTGTCACTGTACCAAATTCTTGCCCGACTACTGACATTTGCGTACCTGGTTCGCCTTCTGTTTCAATGTCTAGCTCACTTGGGAAAGGACCACCACCAACGCGTGTTGTATAGGCTTTAGTAATACCTAATACATAGTGCAACATATTCGCGCCCACACCCGCACCTGCTGATGCTTGACCCGCGATACAGTTACTTGATGTCACATAAGGATACGTACCGTGATCGATATCCAGCAATGTACCTTGCGCACCCTCAAACAATAAGCGGTCGCCTCTAGCAGTTGCACCATAAAGCTCGGCTGAAATATCCGCAACCAATGGCTTTAAGGCCTCAGCATGCTGCATGCTCTTCTCTAACTGCGTATCATAATCAACAGGTTCAGCATCTAGGTAATTCGTTAAGACGAAGTTATGATAGTCCATGACTTCTTTTAATTTCTCTGCAAAACGCTCAGGGTAGAATAAATCGTAGACACGTAATGCACGGCGTGCGACTTTATCTTCATACGTTGGGCCTATGCCTTTACCTGTAGTACCAATTTTCTTTACATTACTACGCTTTGCTTCGCGCGCCAAATCAATAGCTACATGGCAATCCAAAATCAACGGGCAGCCCGGACTGATTTTCAAACGACTTTTGACTTCTAAGCCATCGTTTTCCAGTATTGCAATTTCTTTTAGCAAATGGCCGGCGTCCAACACCACACCATTACCGATATAGCAATTTATCCCTTCGCGGACAATACCAGACGGTACTAAATTCAACTTATACACATGCTGGTCATCGCCTTGTCCAACGACCAATGTATGCCCTGCATTGTGACCACCTTGAAAGCGAACCACACCTTGTGCATCATCCGTTAGCCAATCAACGATTTTACCTTTGCCTTCATCTCCCCATTGAGTGCCGATAACAACGACATTCTTTCCTGTATTTTTCACTGTATTATTAGCCATAATTTACTGTTTAATTAAATTTTAGTTAGTCAGTGACATAACTTGCCACTCACCATTTGTTTGTTTCAATGTTTGATCACAGTTCAACTCTTCCAAATTCGTCTCATCATTCGGTAAAGCTTGAATCACGATTTGACCCTCAGCACGTAAAGTATCAATTTTCACTTGCAACGCAACATCATCACTGACTGGTGCGAGGATCCCTTTTGCAAGTGCTGGTGCGCTTAAGGCCGTCACAACACCGCGCAAATCCAGACTAAAGCCTGTTGCAGGTCGTGCGCGACCAAATGATTCACCAACCTCATCATAACGCCCACCTAATGCTAATGGGCCAGAATAGCTTTGTGCATAAGCAGCAAACACTAAGCCGCTATGGTAGTGGTAGCCACGCAGCTCACTTAAGTCGAAACCAATTTGTATATCTAAGCTTACTAGCTTCTCAGCAACCCTGGTTAAATCTTGTAATGCTTTTTGAATATTCGGTAAAGCTGGCAATGTGGTTTGCGCACACTTCAGCACGCTCACATCCCCATTTAAGTCAGTTAAATCAATCAGCGCCTGTTTAATGGTCTTATCTAAGCCATTCGCCAACTCGGCCACTAAGGTTTTGTCTTTGCTTAACAAGGCACCATACAGTGCATTCTCTAAGTCTTCATCAATACTACCCGCTTCAATCAAGCTTTCAAAAAGTCCTACATGACTAAAATCAATGTGTAAATCGGTTAAGCCAATCGCTTGTAGTGATTTAATCATCAAACATTGAATTTCAATATCACTCTCAACACCAGTATGCCCAAACAATTCTGCGCCAACCTGTAGTGGCTCACGTGTCCGCGCAAGGCCACTAGGTGCTGTTCGCAATACCTTACCGGCATAACATAGTCGTGAAACGCCTTGGTGGTTTAGCATGTGCGCATCAATCCGCGCCGCTTGTGGTGTGGTATCGGCACGAATGCCCATCATACGACCTGTCAGCTGATCGACCACTTTAAACGTAGCAATATCAAGCTTACTGCCTGTACCTGTAATGAGTGATTCTACATATTCTAAAGTTGGTGGAATCACGTACTGATAGCCATGAACTTTAAACATATCCAATAGTTGTCGACGTAAAGATTCGATGCGCCCAGCCTCGGCTGGCATCACATCTTCAATAAATTCTGGGAGTAACCAATTTCGCATGCGGGTATTATACTGGTAAACGGGTTAAAGGACGTAGCACAAAAGTGGGCTTTTACGTGATTGAGCTAATGATTCAGCATTAGAAATAACAGGCCACCAGCAATAGACAATAATCCGACAAAGCGTAATTGCCCATCTTTTAGCGCAATCATGCGTTTAAAGGTCTCGCGCCAAGCTTGCGGTGCGGCCAAGGGTAATATGCCCTCTATTACCAGCATCAGCCCCAATGCCGCAAGCAATGTCTCACTCACGACTACTTACCGTCAGCTGCTCGTAAGTATCTAAAGAAATCAGAGCTAGGATCTAACACCATTACATCTGATTTGTTTTTAAAGCTATTTTTGTAAGCCTCTGTACTGCGATAGAAAGCATAAAACTCGGGGCTTTTTCCATAGGCTTTTGCATACACTTCTATCGCAATCGCATCACCGTCACCTTTGGTATTTTGCGCGTCACGGAAAGCTTCAGCAATAATCACTTCTCTTTGTTTGTCGGCATCTGCACGAATCTTCTCAGAAGCAGCTGCGCCTTCTGATCGCAATTGGTTAGCAATTCTTTTACGCTCTGAAGTCATACGATCAAATACAGACTTACTAATCTCTTCTGAATAATCAACACGCTTCAAACGAACATCAACCACTTGCACGCCAATTTGGCTCGCTTCGATATTCGCTTTTTCACGCAAGTTATCCATAATGTCAGTTCGTTCTCCCGCAATCACTTCACGTACAGTACGCACACCAAATTCAGCTCGCAAGCCGGCATTAACAACTTTAGCCAGTCTATCTTCAGCAGCCGCTTCACCACCTTCTTTAATCGAAACATAGTATTTAGCTGGGTCAGTAATACGCCATTTAACAAAGGAATCAACCAGCATATATTTATTTTCACTGGTAATAAATTTCGCAGCATCTTCGCCATCTAAGGTCACAATGCGGTTATCAAAATAACGTACGCGTTCGACAAATGGTAATTTGACATAGATACCAGGCTCTTTTTTCACCTTAACAATTTGACCCAACCTAAACACGAGTGCGTGCTCGCGTTGATCGACTATATACAATGACATGCTCGCCAATACAAGCGCAATCACAGCACTAAATAATATTAATCCAAGATTTTTCATATTAGTTTTCTCTCTCACGGTTGCGATCTAAAGCACGTTCATCCTCAATTGCACTCGCGTTACTTGCTGAAGACTGTGTTGAATTGCGAACTGATGCAGGCTGAGACCCCGTTGCTTGCATCAACTTGTCTAAAGGTAAGTAAAGTAGACTGCTACTACCTTCTTTTTGGTCAATAATCACTTTGCTGACACTAGACAATATTTGCTCTTGTGCCTCAATGAATAAACGCTGACGTGTCACCACTGGTGCTTTTATATATTCCGCATATATTTTCTCGAAGCGGCTCGCATTACCTTTTGCTTCGTTCTGCACTTTCAACTTATAACCCTCAGCCTCTTCAAGTAATCGTGCAGCACTTCCGCGTGCTTTTGGCACAACAGTATTGGCATACGCCTGACCTTCGTTAATTTTTCGCTGGTAATCTTGATTAGCCCTGTTCACATCTTCAAAGGCTTTTTGCACCGGCTGCGGTGGCAATGCAGATTGTAGAGAAACACTGGTGATATTGACGCCAGTTTTATAAAAATCTAACAACGTTTGCATTTGCTCGGACGTGTCTTGCAACCCTTTTTGTAACAAATCATCTAACTTGTTTTTACCAACCACTTCACGAATCGCCGTTTCAGCAGCAGACATCACAGCATCATCAGTAGAGCGATTGTTAAATAGGTAGTCTTTTGCATTCTTAAGGTTGTATTGCACTGCAAACTGTAAATCAATAATGTTTTCATCTTCAGTAAGCATGAGCGCCTCGGCAGGCACTTTGACTTTACTGCCGTTTGAACTACTACGATAACCAACTTCTAAGCGACGCACTTGCTCCATATTCACAACCGTGACGTTCTCGATTGGAAATGGCCAGTGCCAGCTTGGGCCTGGCTCTGTCGATTCCACATATTCACCGAAGCGTTGTTTCACCCCTAATGAACCTTGGTCAACGATGTAAAACCCTGTCGCCATCCAAATAGAAAACACCAGCAAGATAATAGGCACAATAGGCAAATCCATCGGCGCATCATTGGCTGGAGGTCGGCCACTGCCATTGCCTTTGCTTTTGCTTTTGCCAAAAAGATTATTAATCTTTTTGCTCAAATCTTTAAAGACTTCATCCAAGTCTGGCGGCCCTTCGTTATTACCTTGTGCCCAAGCGGGAAGTTTCATTTTCACTTACTCCTAAATTGCTAATGTTATTTTTGAATACTGACTTTTTCCAACCAATGATGCGGGTTAGACATAAGACGTTTTTTCTGTACTTAACTTTTTCAAATACGCATGATGTTCTTGTAATGCAAGTCGAACATACTCCATGCCTGCGCCTGTTTTAGCAGAAGCACGTATGCGCACAATCTTACCATACTCATCACGATCAAAACCTGCTTCACAATCGGTGCGATCAATCTGATTGAGAATTGAAATTTGCGGCACTTTTTCTGCGCCAATATCATGCAATACCTTATTCACTTGTGAGATTTGCGCTTCACGATTGGTACTCGCCATATCAACGACATGAAAAAGCAAGTCCGCTTGTACCGCCTCTTCTAAAGTAGCACCAAACGCTTCAATCAACGTGGTTGGTAGGTGTTTGATGAAGCCAACCGTATCAGACAAGACTACAGGTACGGAACCATAGCCTTCCAGCTCTGGCAAATGCATCTTGCGCGAAGTCGTATCTAGTGTCGCGAACAATTGATCCGCTGCGTAAATATCAGAACGCGTCAAACGATTAAACAAGGTTGACTTACCTGCATTGGTATAACCAACTAAGGAGACTAACATGATGTTGGAACGTTTACGAGCGCGGCGCTGCATACCCCGCTGTGATTTCAGTTTCGTCAGTTTTTCACGTAGCTGCTTAATCCGAACACGTAATAGTCGTTTATCCAGCTCCAACTGCGTTTCACCAGGTCCACCACGCACGCCAATACCACCTTTTTGACGTTCCAAGTGACTCCAGCCTTTAACCAACCGGGTTGACATATGCTCTAGCTGCGCCAACTCCACTTGCAACTTACCTTCATGTGTTTGTGCACGCTGTGCAAAAATATCAAGGATAAGTCCAGTACGGTCAACGACTCTGGCATCTAAAAATCGCTCTAAGTTACGTTGTTGTGATGGGCTCAAATCATGATTGAAAGCGACTAGCTTGGTCTCACCAGCTTCTAACATCGCCTTTAAGTCATTCGCCTTACCTGAACCAATAAATAATTTAGCATCAGGTACGCTTCGCTTACCCTCTACCGTACCAGCAATATTAAGTCCCGCCGTAGTAACGAGCTGCCTTAGCTCGTACAGGCTTTCTTCATAATCTGGCTCATTAAAATCGATACTAACGAGGATGACCGCATCTGTACTTTCGGGTCTATCTAGCATGCGGATACCTTACTATTCAACTCACCAGTATTTGAATCAAAAAATTCCGAATTCAGAATATCCAAATTAAGCGTCATCCGGATCAGATGTGTCCATCTCAACTGCACGCGCAGGCACAATGGTAGAGATGGCATGTTTGTAAACCATTTGTACCACGGTATTTTTAAGCAAAATAACGTATTGATCAAATGAATCAACTTGTCCTTGTAATTTAATACCGTTCACCAAGTAAATAGACACTTGTACGTGTTCTTTTCTCAGTGCATTTAAAAATGGGTCTTGTAACATTTGGCCTTTATTTGTCATTCCTTACACCTTGTAGTCATAATAAAATTTGGAGATGGCTCTTTTTTGAATTGTATTCATAATATGACTATCATTGCGCCTTTTTGTTCCAATTTCAAGTGCTAAAACAAACTTTTTATTTTAAATAGTGCGCCATTCTGTTTAAAACGGTTTCTTTACCTAAAATAGCCATCACTTGATCAATACTAGGCGACTGTGCAATACCCGCCAACATGACACGTAATGGCATCGCTACCTTAGGGAATTTAAGCACATTTTCCTTTACAGTCGCAGCAATCACTTCATGAATAGCTTCAGCTGTCCATGTCGTATTTTTTAAGGTTTCAGCCATTACCTCCATCACAGGTTTAATTTCATCTGTCAGATGTTTTTCAACGTCTTTAGTATTCGTTTCTGGCACTCTGTAGAAATAGGCAATGTCAGCCGCTAACTGGTTCAAATTATTTGCACGCTCACGATACAGCTCAAGCACAGTATTGATTGGTGGTTCACCTTCCACGCCCACACCTAGAGCGGCCATCCGCTTAGTAATCTCGGCTGCCAATGCATCTAAATCAACATTTTTAATATAGTACGCATTCAGCCAGTTCAATTTTTCTGTATTAAAGTGCGCTGCTGATGGTGTAATGTGATCTAAATCAAACCACTCGCAGAACTGCTTGATATCAAACACTTCATCATCGCCATGGCTCCAACCTAAACGGCCTAAGTAATTCAAGACTGCCTCTGGTAAATAGCCTTCTTCATAGTATTGCATCACACTCACCGCGCCATGGCGTTTTGATAACTTCTGACCATCACTTCCAAGAATCATGGATAAGTGTGCATATTGCGGTACGGTTGCACCAAGCGCATTCAGTATATTGATTTGACGTGGCGTATTGTTCACATGGTCATCTCCGCGAATGACATGCGTAATACCCATCTCCCAGTCATCTACGACAACGCAAAAGTTATAGGTAGGCGTACCATCGCCACGCGCAATAATGACATCATCCATTTCAGCATTGGCGATTTCGATATGGCCTTTAACAAGGTCATCCCAAGCCACAGCGCCTTCTTTAGGATTGTTAAAGCGAATCACTGGCTTAATATCAGCTGGCACTTCAGGCAAAACTTTACCTGCTTTTGGGCGCCACTTACCATCATACTTCGGCTTCACGCCTGCTTCCATTTGCTGTGCTCGCAAAGCAGCCAACTCTTCTTTACTGCTATAACAGTAATACGCATGACCAGATGCCAATAGTGTTTCTAAATGCTTTTGATAGTTCCCCATGCGTTGCATTTGGTGGAACGGGCCTTCGTCATGATCCAAACCCAACCATGCCATACCATCCATAATAGCTTGTACCGCTTCTGGTGTACTGCGCTCAACGTCCGTATCTTCTACACGCAAGACAAACTGGCCTTGATGCTTTTTGGCATAGGCCCATGAGAATAGCGCGGTGCGAGCACCACCAATATGTAAAAATCCTGTAGGGCTAGGCGCGAATCGAGTACGTACGGTCATAATGTAAAAACTAAAGATTGAAAAAATAGAATTCTAACATGTAAGCCTAATAATAACCTTGTGTTGCAGCAAAGCAAATCCTGAAGCTATGATTTTAAATACGGCTAACTATTCAATGCTTTATTTTTGTCAATTAAATTAATTTATGATATAAAACTAGTATCTAGATATTCGATAGTCTAGATTGAGTATTAAGCATGGCGTGATTAGGAGCACATGGGTATACATACAGGTGAAGTTTACGGCAAAAAAACATCGGCCAACAAACTGGCTCTGTACAACGTGCTTAGCGTTAGTAAAAACACCATGACACTACAAAACATTGACAACCCACTGAGCTTGTTTGAAGTCACCACTAAAAAGTTAGTCACCTCTGGCTATGTCCGCATCAGCGAAACGCCTTATATCGACCTCAATAAAACCAAGAGTAAAAAGCAAAAAGCAGAACGTAAACCAACGCGCTGCCCACTCACTTTAGACTATTTAGAAGACCGTGCTGATAGCGAGCGGCCTGCATCTGTCGTGCCTGATTTATTTACTCAGCCTAAGGTTTAAACTTTCAGCCAATTACGCTACTGTAGGTGGCCCACCAACTAAGTCATGACCATTCACATCTAGAATGTTAACATCAACAAAGTCGCCTGAGGTTAAGCCCTCAGCATCCTGCACATACACAACGCCATCAATTTCTGGCGCGTCTGCTTTTGATCGTGCGATGGCAATAATATTGTCGTCACTATCGGTTGTCAGCTCATCAACCAGCACCGTTTGCATGGTGCCAATTTTGCGTTCTAGCTTAGCGCTACTAATCCGCTCTTGCACTACCATAAAGCGGCTTAAGCGTTCTTTTTTAATTTCTTCTGGAACTTTGTCTGGCAAGCCGTTGGCTTTAGCGCCATCAACCGCTGAATAAGCAAAACAACCGACTCGGTCTAATTGCGCTTCTTCTAAGAAATCAAGCAGCTCTTTAAAGTCATCTTCCGTCTCACCTGGGAAGCCAGCGATAAAGGTCGAACGAATGGTAATTTCAGGACAGATTTCACGCCATGATTTTATGCGCGCCAAATTGTTTTCACTGCTGGCTGGGCGCTTCATCGACTTCAAAATTCGTGGTGTCGCATGTTGAAAAGGTACATCTAAATAAGGCAAAATCAAACCTTCCGCCATTAATGGAATCACTTCATCCACGTGCGGATAAGGATAGACACAATGCAAACGAATCCAGATACCTAACTCACTTAAGGCTTGGCTTAGCTCCGTCATATGTGTTCGTACCGGCCTACCATTCCAAAAACCTTTACGGAACTTCATATCGACTCCGTAAGCTGAAGTATCTTGTGATATCACAAGAATCTCAGAAACGCCTGCAATCACTAAATTTTCAGCCTCATTTAATACATCACCAATCGGGCGGCTGATTAAGTTACCACGCATGCTTGGGATAATGCAGAAGCTACAACGGTGATTACATCCTTCTGATATTTTCAAATAAGCATAATGTTGCGGTGTTAAGCGCACACCTTGTGGTGGCACTAAATCGGTATATGGATCATGTGGCTTAGGTGAATTCTTATGCACCGCTGCCATCACCTCGTCTAATGCATGTGGGCCTGTCACAGCCAACACATTCGGATGTGCGGGTTCAACAACGCCTTTTTTAGCCCCTAAACAGCCAGTGACAATCACCTTGCCATTTTTATCCATGGCTTCACCAATCGCTTCTAACGATTCTTCTACCGCACTATCAATAAAGCCACAGGTATTCACCACCACTAAATCAGATTGCTCATAGCTGTTGCTAATTTCATAGCCCTCTGCTCGTAATTGCGTGAGGATACGTTCCGCATCTGAGCCTGCTTTAGGGCAGCCAAGTGAGACAAAACCAACTTTTGGGATATTTGTTTTCAAAATTTCATTATCAATATAAAAAATGGCCAATCAGGCCAATAGAGCTCACACCTAGCGCAATCAATAGCAATTGCGACACAGTGGCACGCAATTCTGTGCGTTTATGCAAGCTCGGGATTAAATCTGCTACCGCCACATAAAGCATGCTAGCCGCAGCAATACCTAGTACAAATGGCACCAATCCTTGCATTTGTTGTAATGCGAAATATGCAGCCAAACCACCAATCATGGTCGCTAAGCTAGAAACAAGATTAAAAATGTAAGCTTGCTTTTTAGTGTAGCCAGAATGGAGTAGAATAAAAAAGTCACCGACTTCTTGCGGAATTTCATGCGCCACAATGGCAACTGCTGTCACGATACCAAGCTTCACATCTACCATAAAGGCTGAAGCAATCAATATCCCATCGACAAAATTGTGGAAGGTATCACCAATCATAATCATTATACCGCTACGACCAAAGTCATGGTCATGCGTATGCTGATCTCGCTTTGCAGTAATCGAAGGGGTTTCCTTAGTCACCGCTTTGAATTTCGTTTTAGCGCTATCCTCAGCTTGACGGTCAGGGCAGTCATCTTCCGTATGCACTGCATGCACTTCGCAGTGATCGCCATGACAATGTCGCCAAATCACCAGCTTCTCTAAAGTAAAAAATAATAAAATGCCAAACAACACTGTGCCTGTCATCATTTTTGGCGAACTCGCTTCTTCGATCGCGTGCGGCAGTATTTCTAAAAATACGGCACCTAGCATTGCGCCTATCGCGTAGCTAATCAGCATTGGCACACGAACTTTACTGGTGTTTAACGCCACGATGGCAGCGCCGCTGACACTCAGCACACCACCAGTGAGGCTAAATAACACAATCCAAGTAAGGGTAGAAAAATCAGGAATATTCATTAAAGTCACTATTTTCAAACAGCTGCGTATTATAAACTAGTGCGCAGAGACTAACTCGCTTTTTCACGTTATCCAGATGAGCGTTGCCATACGTCCAGTATCACCATCGCGTCTATTAAGAGAAAAATCTCGATGTATCAGCATAGGTACACAAGCCGCCGCCATACACGTTCGTTACACCTAAATAATTGAGCCGCTGTTTCGCAATCATCGTTAAATCACCTAAGAAACTGTTTCCATGTGGCTTGAAAGCCGCCTCTGCTTGCTATCTTTATCAATAAACTGTGTACGCACTTCTTCGCCCACTTCAAAAGCATCTGGACCAAACAGAGGCCCTAACCACGCCATCAACTGATTATTCTCTACTGGCATCGCGTTTACCGTCGCCTCAGTCACGCCATCACACAAACTACGCCAACCCTCATGCGCTGCCGCAACAACTGAGCCTTGCTGGTCGTAGAGCAAAACTGGCAAACAATCTGCTGTCATGGTCACACACAACACATTCATTTTATTGGTAAATTCTGCATCGGCAGACTCAATACAACTGCTTTTTGCCGCATCTAACACACGCGTACCATGCACTTGCTTCATCCAAACAGGATCTGTTGGAACAAAGGGTGCGAGCAATTGACGATTCTGTGCCACATGCTGCTCACGATCATTCACATGGTCACCGAGGTTAAGACTATTGCAAGGTCTAGCACTAGCCCCACCAATCCATGTGGTTTGCAAAGCATGAACATTGAGTGGTGCAGGCCAGTTGGGCTGAATAAAGGAGTGCACCAATACATTAGTCACTTTCGTCACCCTCGTCTAGCAAGTCATTGTCATCTAAATCTTCATCATCCCAGTCCTCATCCCCTTCAACGACATATAAGCCATTTTCATCAATACCTAGGTCGAAGCCGCCTTTTCGTGCTGGAGACTCTTCATCGCGCATTGCATCGAGCAAGTCTTTCATATCTTCTGCTAAATCAATTTGCCATTCCATAAATTCATTCGTTACAGGGTGGATTAAACCCAGCTTAATTGCATGCAAGGCTTGTCGCTTAAAGCCTAATACCGTTTCTTTTAACGCTGGCGACATTTCCTTGTGTGGAATGATATTACCAATACCATACTGCGGATCACCGACCATTGGTGCCTTTAAATATTGCATATGCACACGAATTTGATGCGTACGCCCAGTTTCTAAACGGCAACGCATGTAGGTATTCGTACCAAAACGCTCTAGCACCTCATAATGCGTAATCGCAACCTTGCCTCTACGTACAACGGCCATTTTCGTTCTAGCATGCGGATGCCGACCGATCGGTTGTTCCACAACACCATTTCCCCATATCTGACCCCATACAACAGCACGGTACTCACGTTTTACGGTGCGCGCTTGTAATTGACGCACTAAACTCGTTTGCGCTTCAAGTGTCTTGGCAACCACCAACAAACCACTGGTCTGCTTATCTAAGCGATGCACAATACCGCAACGCGGTACATCGGCTAAATAAGGAAAGTGAAATAACAGTGCATTAAGCAATGTACCGCCCCAATTACCTGCTGCTGGATGAACAACCAAGCCTGCTGGCTTATCAATCACCAGTAATGCATCATCCTCATAAACGATATCTAGTGGGATATTCTCTGGATTAAATGCATTCTCTTGCAAGTTAACCGGCGGACTGACATCAACCTGCTCCCCACCCCAGATTTTAGTTTTAGCAATGACAACCTCACCGTTAACTTTAACTAATCCGTCTTTAATCCAAGCTTGCAATCGACTTCTAGAATGCTCAGGCAACATCTGCTGCAGAGCTAAATCTAAACGTTTCCCACCTAAATCCATTGGAATAATATGCGTTTGAGTTGTCATTTTTGTCATGTTCAGGTACTTATTTTACGAGCGCTTCAGTTATAATAGCGCAAACATTATTTGGCAGGTGTGCTTGTGAACCGTATTTTACCGCTTATTCAAACTTTACTTTTGGCTTTATTGATCAGTACATTCTTAAACGGTTGCGCCATATTTGGCGAACCGACAGAACTAGATGATAGCAAAGGATGGCAAGCTCAGCGTATTTACGAGGCTGGCGAACTTGCTATGGCTGATAGTGACTATGATAAAGCATTAGATTATTTCAAAAAATTAGCCTCTCGCTTTCCGCATGGAAAATATGCAACACAAGCAAAACTTGAAATTATCTATGCCAACTATAAAAAAGATGACCCTGTCTCTACTATTGTAGCTGCAGACCGCTTTATTAAGCTACATCCAAACCACCCTAACATTGATTATGCCTATTACCTCAAAGGCTTAGCGACCTTCCATGAAAGAGGCACTTTTGAAAAACTTACAGGACAAGAAATTAATGACCGTGACCCTAAGTCACTTAAGCTTTCTTTTGCCGCATTTAAAGAACTAATTGAACGCTTTCCAAAAAGTCGTTATGTCAAAGATTCTCAGTTCCGTATGTTCTATATTGTCAATACGCTTGCACAACATGAAATGCACGTTGCGCGTTACTACATGAATCGTAAAGCCTATTTGGCGGCACTTAACCGTGCTAAATATGTTTTGGAATACTATCCAAAATCTAAAACAGTTGAAGAAGCACTGATGACGATGGTTAGTGCTTACGATTATATGAATTTAACTGATTTAAAAGAAGATGCTATCCGTGTATTGAAAACTAACTACCCAGAAAACCCATTACTCACAGGCAAGCTAATTAAAAAAGAACGTGTTTGGTGGAAATTCTGGGAAAGCTTATAAAGTATAAGCGAGCATAAAAAAACGCAACTTACATGTTGCGTTTTTTTTATGCTCGTACAAGCGCTAGCACTTTTTATTCTCTTCTTCTTTTTTAGTCTTCAATTCTTTACGTCGCTCTGTTTTGCGGCGCCGCATTGTCACAATTCCTTCGCCAGCCTTACGTTTATCTGGCGCATCAGCATACGGGTTATTACCCTGCTTGAATTGTACTCTAAGTGGCGTACCGACCAACTGGAACGTCTTACGAAAGATACCCTCTAAGAATCGTTTGTAACTATCTTTAACACCTGCAATATGCGAACCATGTATGACAACTATTGGTGGATTCACACCACCTTGGTGAGCGTAACGTAGCTTAGGTCTAATCCCTTTGCTGATCGGCGGCTGGTGCTGTGCAATGGCATCCGATAGTACTCGGGTCAATTGTGGTGTAGACAAATTAGTAAATGCCGCCTTAAACGCACCATCTACTGAAGTGAATAGCTCTGATAAGCCTTTTTTGCGTAGTGCTGAAATATAATGGAATTTAGCAAAATCTAAAAACTGCAGTTTACGATCAATTTGTTTTTTAATCCAATCGCGTTCATCTTCTTTTAAGCCATCCCATTTGTTAATAGCAACCACTAAGGCACGACCTGCATCTAAAATATAAGCAGCGACATGGGCATCTTGTTCGGTAATCCCCTCTTGTGCATCAACCACTAAGATCGCCACATTGGCATCTTCAATCGCTTGCATGGTTTTCACCACAGAAAATTTCTCAATCGCTTCAAATACACGCCCGCGCTTACGCACACCAGCGGTATCAATAATCGTATATTGCTTACCGTCTTTCTCTAATTCGGCATAAATCGAATCCCGTGTGGTGCCTGCTTCATCAAAGGCAATCATCCGATCTTCACCGAGTAGTGCATTTACTAAAGTTGATTTACCTACATTAGGACGACCAACAATCGCAATTTTTGGATTACGGTCTCTGCCCTTTTTACCCTCAGCTTCCGGCTCTGGAAAGTCTTCTAACGCTAGTTCAACTAAATCCTTAACACCTTCACCATGTGCAGAAGAAACTGACAACGGATCACCCAGACCAAGTGCATAAAAGTCTGCGCTCACAACGGACTTCATCATTCCTTCAGTTTTATTCACAACCAATAATACTGGGCGTTGTGCTTTTCTGAGTGTATCGGCAATGGTATATTCTTCCGGTGTTAACCCTGCGCGTCCATCGACTATAAACAAAACAACATCGGCTTCATCAATAGCCAATAGCGTTTGTCGCGCCATCTCCTTCATGATGCCTGTCTCTGCCTTGGGCTCAAAACCACCCGTATCAATCACGAGGTATGGCTTGCTTGCGCCAATACCACGCCCATAATGGCGATCTCTAGTCAAACCAGGCAAATCGGCCACCAAGGCATCGCGGCTCTTAGTTAAGCGGTTAAATAAAGTAGACTTGCCAACATTAGGTCGGCCAACTAGGACAATAGTAGGTAACATGGTGATTATTCTGACTGAGGCAATTCAATACCTGGCCCACTATCGCTTTCTGGAACATTCAGAAATAAGAGCGGTTTTTGTTTTTGAAATAAAATACTATCTGACTTCTCTTCTCTCACTTCACTAGCCTCAAGACTATCGCCTTCAAGCGCTTCAATTTCGTTGGCAGGTGCTGACTCTACTGTTTCAATTGTAGGTGTTGACTCACGTTTTTCACTCATTGATGCTGTCGACGCTCCAACACTCACCAAATACAAGCCACCATCTCGCGTTGCAGCAATCAATTGTGATGGTTTATCACTTGGGATTAAAGACATAACAGCGTTACTGCCCACTTTAATACGGGATTCAAATTTACCATTATCTCTATTAAGAAAATGGATATACCCTTCTAAATCACCTACTGCAGTAAGCCCATTCATTGGCAATGGTGTTGTTAATCGCCTGTTAAGCAAATCACCTTGTCGCCAAAAAGTTCTCCCCGTGGCGTAATCAAGTGAGTACAAAGACCCTAGCACATGCGAAACATATATTTTTTCACCTTCGATAGCAATGCCACGATAACTAGAAATCTCTCTATTCCAAAGTACTTTTCCATTGATACGGTCAATCGCAGCAATGCGGCCTTGATAGGCAACAGCATAAACAACAGGTCCAGAAACTACAGGCAAGCTGGTAATGTCTGCAATTCGCTCTATCTCTGTCACACCTCTAGGTACAGCAACGGTTGCGTCCCATAACAATTTGCCATTATCCGCACGTATTGCCACCATTTTTCCACCAGAGAAACCTGCATAAACAGCACCGCCGTCCACAACAATGCCAGCGCTACTTCTTAAGCTGAGTGCTGGCACTACATGGGTATAAGTCCACTTACGAACACCGTCTGCTGCATCTAAACCATAAATAGCGTTATCGCCGGATCGCACGATTACTTTCCCCTCAAAATAACAGGGCACGCTTAACACTTCACTAGATAGTTTAGATTGCCAAACAAGCTTGCCACTCACATCATAAGCGAGCAAGTTACCTCTATTGGTACCAACCAATACCAAGCCACCACCAGCGCCAACACCACCACTAATTGGCTCGCCGACGTTAATACGCCACTCTTGTTTACCATTCGCCACATTGAACTTAGCGAGATCACCTTTTACGTTAACCGCATAAACAGAACCAGCGCTTAATGCAGGGGTGTAATCGTAAGGTCCTGTCTCGCCTAATTGTGTGGACCAATCTAATTTAACTGTACGCGTAGCATTAATTGGCTTCAGTTCGGTAGCTGCATTGTGAGGCTCACGCCCGAATAAACTATCAACCATATCGAGTCTTAATTCGGTTAAGGCACTGCACCCAACTAAGAACAACATGCTTGCAATCAAACAGCGCTTCATTATGTTTTGACTAATCATGAAAAATATCACCTAGCTACCGAGTGATTCAAGCTTCTGCTTAGTAAATAGATATAAGCGTCCGTCTGGCTCTAAATTATTTAATGCACTGGCGTACAGTTTTTTCGCTTCATCAACCTTACCTTGCGCCAGTAAAATGTCACCTTGCAAGTCATTTTTCAATCCATCGTAACCTGGGTCGACATCTGCAGATAGTATCTTCTCTGCGCCTGCGTAGTCTTTGTTGTCTAACAAGATTCTGGCTAACTGTAGACTAGCAATAGCTTTTACTGAGGTTTCTTGTGCATTGGCAATCGCCCACTCAAGCTTCGCTTTTGATTCATCAGTTTCGCCAGCAAGAAACTCACTTCTTGCTTGAAGCACTGCTGCACGACCCGCATAAGGTGTAGCAACATAATCTGTCATTAATTTATTTGCCGCGTCTTTTATCGTGTCACTCTCACTTGGGTCAAGCAAACCTAATGTTTGATAAACCTCTGAAGCTTCCACTGCTTTTTTGTGTTGAAAATATTGATAACCTTGCCATGATGCATAAGTAATTAATGCTAATAAAACGAGGTTAACCGTTAATTTACCGTATTGATCCCACCATGCTTTAAACTCATCTAACTGTTCTTGATCATCTAAATCTAGTGCCATTATTTATCCTAAAACTATCTTCTACTGTTAATCTTAAATTGCTTATTTATTTCTGCCCAGGAATTGCATTTAGCAAATCCCTTGTATAGTCTTGCTTTGGTGATTGGTAGATCTCTTCCACTATTCCTTGCTCAACTATTTTACCTTTATTCATCACGACGATGTCATCCGCAATGTGCCTCACTACGCGTAAATCATGCGTAATGAAAATATAACTCAACTTCATCTCTTTTTGTAATGCTTTAAGCAACAGCAATATCTGCGCTTGTACAGAGACATCTAACGCAGAAACGGGCTCATCACACACCACAACTTCTGGCTCCAACACCAATGCTCGTGCAATACCAATCCGCTGACGTTGCCCGCCTGAAAACTGGTGCGGATATTTCTTCACGTCATCAGCGTTTAAACCAACACGTTCCAACATCTGCTGTACTTTATGCAACCGTACACTCGCATTGCCTAAACCATGTATCACCAAGCCTTCACCGACAATTTCACTTACCCGCATACGTGGGTTCAGTGAAGCAAAAGGATCTTGAAACACCATTTGCAAATTTTTTCGGGCTTTTCGCAAACCCGAACTATCTAAATGTGTTAGTGATTGGCCATGAAACAAAACTTCACCGCTTTCGAACCGGTGCAATTGTAACAGACAACGTGCCAAAGTAGACTTGCCACTACCAGATTCACCAACAACAGCAAGGGTTGAACCTTGCTTTAACCCAATACTCACATCATCTAATGCTTTAATTGTCGTGTGCTTTAATCCAAAACCGCCAGTACGCTGTTTGTAATGCTTAACTAGATTTTTGGCCTCTAGTACTAGGCCTGCTGATGCTGTTTGCATTATGCAGACGCCTCACTGTTACTTAACTCATGGTGGTTTAACCATGCATAGTCAATTGGCTTTAATACCTTTTCCCCCGCCGCATCTGGCACACAGTCCAATAGCGCTTTAGTGTAAGGGTGTTGCGGGTTACTCAATACTTGCTCCTTAGGCCCCGCTTCAACAATCTCGCCTCTAAACATCACAACAACATCATCAGCAATATCCGACACTACACCAAAATCATGCGTAATAAACAACATGGCCATATTCATCCGACTTTTTAATTCGTCTAAGAGCGTGAGTATCTGCGCTTGCACAGTCACATCTAAAGCGGTCGTTGGCTCATCGGCGATTAGCAAAGCAGGTTCACAGGCAATACTCATCGCCACCATCACCCGTTGACGTTGTCCGCCTGACAATTCATCTGGATAGCTACTGGCACGCGTTTCTGGAATCCCCACTTGCGTTAATAGCCGCGTAACGCTCGCTTTTAAGGCATTGCCCTTCAAAGCCTGATGCGCAGTTAACACCTCGCCAATTTGAAAACCAACCGTTAACACTGGGTTAAGCGAGGTCATTGGCTCTTGGAAAATCATCCCAATCTGCGCCCCTCTTATTTTTTGCATGGCTTTATTGTCGAGCGTGGTCAAATCTACGCCATTAAATAGTACGCGGCCGGTTGCAATCAACTGATTGGAAAGCAGCCCCATGATTGTCAGCGCGGTTAAACTCTTTCCACTGCCAGACTCACCAACAATACATGTCGTTTTCCCGCTAGCGAGTTTAAATGAGATATCATTAATCAACAGCTTCGATTGCGTTTTTTTTAGCGCAACATTCAAATGCTCTATGCTTAAGATATCAGCCATTAATCGGTCAATATACTATTCAATATTCTAGACAATGGTCACCACCACGCGCGCAGTTTTATCGATAGTTGATTTATCATAAACGAATTCATAAGAATGGTCGCCATCGCCATTCCCACCTAAAGCTAGAATAGAAAATTTACCCTGTTTAGCTGACTTCATCACACCGACAGTTGCGCCATCTTGCTTACCAAACTTAATAGCACGTCTTCTTGCATTCTTCGTAGCATCGGCAATCAAAGAAATTTTAATATCCTCTAAATTACTGACCAAATATTTAGGTGAATGCGCAATAATGGGTTGGTTGTCAGCACGTAATTGCAAAATTACTTTATTAGCGGCTTTAATTTTAGACAAGTCATTCGAAACGACACGAATATCTTGATGGACCTCATAGCCTTTCCGCACACGTCTATAGTTAGGATTATAAACCTCTATAAAATGCGGATTTATTTTTTCCAAATCAACAGACCAAGCACTTTTGTCAAAATCTTGTTTGGCTAAAAAATCTTCTACAACACGCCGCGTCCTTGCTGCTGCTTGCAGTGCCTTTTCTTGTGTGTCGCCATTGACAGACACAGTAATAGTCCAATCTACACTATCTGCTTGAATCGGCTTCTCTGCCGAGCCTTTAACGGTAATACTTTGCTGTCCACTCACCGCACGCTTAGATTGCACACCTAAAATAAAAGCAGCACTCGCCATACCAAGTGCTAACAACAAACCTAAAATCGTCATTGCCTTAAAAAAGAATTTATTTTCAGTCATGTTTAATCTTTAATGCGCTTAATCACTTCACTTAATGCGCAGCGTTGCTGCTCACCAGCCGCTAATAACGGTTTTAATGAAACCTCGCCTGCAGCCACTTCATCACTACCTAGTATAGCCGCATAACGTGCGCCGCTTCTATCGGCTTTTTTCATTTGCGATTTAAAGCTACCACCACCTGCGTTTAGAACAACTGACAATCCATCACTACGTAAAGCTTCTGCCACACTAAACGCTTTCGCTTCTGCTTGCTCACCTACATTCACGAGGTAAATATCTGGAGAGCTTTTGGCTGTAACGCCATACTCTTGCATTAACAAGAACACACGTTCTAAACCAATCGCAAAACCACAAGCAGGCGTTGGTTTTCCGCCTAATTTCTCTACCAATGTATCGTAACGGCCACCACCTGCAATCGTACCTTGCGCACCTAGCTTAGTCGTTACCCACTCAAAAACGGTGCGATTGTAATAATCTAAACCACGTACTAAGCGATGATTAATGACATAAGCAACACCTTCATCGGTAAGCAACTGGCACAGATTTTCAAAATGCGCTTTACTCACTTCACCCAAGCAGTCCATTAACTTAGGCGCAGCTTCGCACAGGTCTTGCATACGTGGATTTTTACTGTCTAAAATACGCAACGGATTAGTATGTAAACGGCGTTTTGCATCCTCATCTAACCAATTAGTATGCTGCCCAAAATAAGTAATAAGCATTTGACGGTAAGTTGCTCGCTCATCGGCATCGCCAATACTGTTAATCTGCAACTCAACATCCGTAATACCAAGTTCGCGCCATAACCGCGCCAATAAAACAATTTGCTCCGCATCGACATCAGGGCCATCAAAAGCAAATGCTTCACAACCAACTTGATGGAATTGACGCTGGCGGCCTTTTTGCACATTTTCATGCCGAAACATCGGACCGATATACCATAAACGCTGCGGACCATTGTAAGTTAGATTTTGCTCAACAACAGCGCGCACGCAACCAGCTGTTCCTTCTGGGCGCAGCACCAGCTTATCGCCATTCAGCTTATCTTCCCAAGCATACATTTCTTTTTCAACAATATCGGTATGCTCGCCAACGCTACGGACAAATAGCTCGGTTGGCTCAACTAATGGCATCCGAATGTTATTATAGCCATATTGCGATAACACTTTACGTGCAGTGTCTTCTAATTGAAACCAAAGCGGCGTCGCTTCTGGCAAAATATCGTAAAAGCCTTTGATTGACTGCAGTTTGTTTTTTTGACTCATTAAATTTAACTAACTGATTGAATATTAATAGTTCCAGGAGTTGATGTTAATGTTGGCGCTACACGCAACTTACCACCTTCTGCATAGTTCTTTTGCACATAGTCTTCTACAATCACTTGAAACTCTTGTGCAATATGATCTCCTTTTAGGGTCACTGTCTTTTCACCATCCACAAAAACAGGCGCAACCGGTGTTTCACCTGTCCCAGGCAAGCTAATACCAATATTAGCCAGTTTAGACTCACCCGGACCATTCACTACACAGCCCATGACTGCCACACTCATATCAGCAACACCCGGATAATCATTGCGCCAAACTGGCATTTGCTGCCTTAGATAAGCTTGAATCTGCATCGCCAGCTCTTGGAAATAGGTTGACATCGTACGACCACAGCCTGGGCAAGCCGTCACTAATGGTGTGAAAGAGCGAATTCCCATGGTTTGCAAAATTTCTTGTGCAACCACTACCTCTTTAGTACGTGATTCGTTTGGTTCAGGCGTTAGACTCACACGTATCGTGTCGCCAATGCCTTCTTGTAATAGTAGCGATAAAGCCGCCGTAGAAGCCACGATCCCTTTTGAGCCCATACCAGCCTCTGTTAGACCTAAATGCAATGGATACTCACAACGTCTGCTTAACTCACGATAAACTGAGACCAAGTCTTGTACATTACTCACTTTACAAGAAATGGTAATTTGATTCGGATCCAAACCTATTTCAACAGCTTGCTGCGCACTTTCTAAAGCAGATTGCATTAATGCCTCTTGCATCAGCTTATTCGCAGACATTGGCGCAGGTGACTTGGCATTTTCATCCATCATGCTAGCCATTTTAGCTTGATCTAAACTACCCCAGTTAACACCAATACGAACGGCTTTTTTGTAGGTAATTGCCGCCCCTATCATACTGGCGAACTGCTCATCTCGCTTACTGCCCTTGCCCACATTACCAGGATTGATACGATACTTTGCTAATGCTTGCGCACACTTAGGATAAGCTTGTAGTAACTTATGTCCGTTAAAATGAAAGTCGCCCACTAGTGGCACATCGCAACCTAAGGCATCTAAACCTTGGCGAATATTAACCACTTGTTCAGCAGCTTCTGGAGAATTAACAGTGATACGAACAATCTCACTACCTGCTTGCCATAGCTCATACACTTGTTGAATCGTGCCTTCAGCATCTGCCGTATCCGTATTAGTCATACTTTGGACGACTACTGGGGCAGCAGAGGTCCCATACAAACCACCACCAATGGCCACATGACCAACCATCACTTGTCGTGTATTTTTGCGCATAGGTTACAACTACTCTAAATTAAGGTGAATGCTACTACTGATTCAATCGAACACGTGCAACATTAGCACGTGTATAAGGTGCCAAGTCAATCGGATTACCATCAACTACAAGCGTTGCGCCATGTGCATTACCAACGACAATCTCTAAAGGCTGAGAAACATCAATCACATCACGATTACCTGCATATAGTATTTTGTTATAAACCTCTTCACCTGATTGGTTAACGACATTGAGCCAAGTTTCCTGTGTCGCATTAAATTCCAATCTTGTTTTACCCACCACTGCTGGCGCCTCTTTTTCATCAACAAGCTGCGCACTCGCTTGCGCCGCAACAATGGCTTTATCTGAAGTCGACGCCACTGTTGCGGTTTCCACTGAAGTGATTTCTGATGCAACAGACTGCGCATTATCCGACTCAGTTAACTGTGCTTCTGGAGAGGCTGCTAACGCCGCAGGCAAAGCTTCTTCCAGCTCCGATTCACGCGTAGGTAAATCAAGCGTTGGCAACACGCCAGAAATATACGCTACTGTATTGGTAATTTCAGGTTTTTGTATGTAGCTTTGATAGAAAAACCAAGCGCCCAAACCGAACAGAAAGAGCAATGCAAATAACAAGTAGCCTGAACCCCCTGATTTAGTTTTTTTTTCTGTTATTTTCTTATTAATGCCAGAATTAAGTACCATCGCACACGGCACTGCATCAGGTGTCATTTCAGCATAGGCAATTAACATCGTATCAGCAGGAATTTTTAACAACTTCGCATAATTACGAATAAACCCTTTAACGATTGTTGGCTCAGGTAAAGCAGCAAAATCATCCTGTTCCAATGCGTCTATTTGCTTATTACTAAGCCTTAACTGCTTTGCAACCGCTTGCGTAGATAAGTCTTGTGCAATACGTGCTGACCGCAATTTAGCGCCGCACTCAAGGCGCTGGCTTTCATTATTACTTTCCTCAACCTTGGTGTCTGATGCACCCTCTTGCTCAGCATCATTTTTTGCACGCACTTCTGCAGCTGCAGTGCCGTCTTCCACCACCTCTTTTTGACTATCTTCTTTAAGCTTACGTGCCATTTCGTACCCTTAACCAATAATGTTTATTGCTCACGTAACAACAGTTTCGTCTCATTTGAGTTAGGAAACTTTCTACGCAATTCTAAAGAATAGCTTGCCTCGCTGTTTTTGTCACCAATCTTTCGTGCAATTCTAATACCTAGCCATAGCATTTCAGCATTGGGTGCAACGAATATCGCATTCTGTAATGTTCTTTTTGCAGCTTGCGCATCGTCGCGACCAAACTGAATCTCAGCTAAATGATGTGCTGCCGCATATGTCAGCGGCTGAATTTGAAGTGCTTTGCTAAGATAGCGTTCTGCATTATCAATATCATTATCGCGTTTTGCGCAAATACCTGCATTCGCATAGGCTAAATTCGGCGTCCCATATAGTGGGTTTTTAACTGCCTCTAAAAACTGCGGCACTGACTCACTATATCGTCCGCGAGAACATAAAAATGTCCCGTAATTGTTATAGGCTTCAGAAGCAGAAGGGTCAATCTGAATGGCTTTTTTAAAATTGAACTCTGCTAGCTCATCCTGCTTTAATGCGGACCTAACCATAGCGATACCGTTATACGCTGCTGCGTATGATGACATGACTTCAATGGCTTTAGAAAATTCATTCAACGCAATTTCTAATTTGTTTTGTTGCAAGTAAGCAGCACCTAAATTGGTATGTGCTCGCGCACTATCCAGCTGATGTAGACTTTCATTTGAATTACTACCAGATTGCTGACCCAGCGTTCCACAAGCTGTTAAGAAAGTAACTAACATTAAAACCAGCAACCACTTTGCATTCAAATACATTACATCACCTCAATTGGAATAAATTTTGCGCTACGGGTTGTTTTATCCAATACTTTGCCAGCCAGTTGCCCACAAGCCGCATCAATATCCTCACCACGCGTTTTACGCACCGTGACAATATAACCCGCCTTAGTCAGAATATCTCGGAATACGCGAATATGGTTAGGGGTAGAAGTTCCGTAACCGCTGTTTGGGAACGGGTTGAATGGAATTAAGTTGAACTTGCAGTTCACATGCCGCACTAACTCGACCAATTGATGTGCATGCTCTACCGTATCGTTGATACCGTCCAACATCACATATTCAAAAGTCACAAAATCGCGCGGCGCTTTCACCAAGTAACGGTTACAAGAGGCCATCAGCTCTTTTAGTGGATATTTCTTATTAATCGGTACGATTTCATCACGCAGCTCATCATTAGGTGCATGCAGTGAAACAGCCAGCGCCACTGGGCAATCATCTTTCAACTTATCCATTTGCGGCACTAAACCGCTGGTAGACAATGTTACACGCCTACGGCTTAAGCCGTAGGCATGATCATCCAACATGATTTGCATGGCTGTGACGACATTGTCATAGTTAGCCAGCGGCTCACCCATGCCCATCATCACCACGTTCGAAATAATACGATCACCAGGCGGCAACATATCGTAGCCATCTGATTGACGCAAAGAATTATTCGCAATCCAAAGCTGTCCAATAATTTCAGACACACTTAAATTGCGATTAAACCCTTGTCGACCAGTACTACAAAATGTACATTCCAGCGCACAACCTACTTGGCTAGAAATACATAAAGTCCCACGGTCATCTTCAGGAATAAAAACAGTCTCCACACTGCTAGAAGTACCATCTTTTTGATTATTAGCGCCGACCAACCATTTACGTGTCCCATCATCCGAAATCAGCTCTTCTTGCACATCTGGCAAGGTGAAGTTCGTTTCATCCGCCAACTTCGCACGCAACACTTTCGCAATATCTGTCATCTGATCTAAATCAGTAATGCCATAACGATATAACCAATGCATCATCTGCTTGGCGCGAAAAGGCTTCTCCCCGATACTCACAAAGTAATCGGCCAGTTGCTGTTGGTTGAAATTCAGTAAATTAGTCAATGTTCCTTTCTAATCTCTTAATAACTGTAAATTATGGATTAGCTAAGTTAGGCAAGGCGCAAGTAAAAAATATCGACGAAACATACAAAAAATATGTGAGGAAGAAATTTTTCACTTGCAACGCCGCATAACGACGCTAATGCACAATTTTAGCCAAAGAAGTATTTGATTTCGATTGCTGCATTTTCCGCAGAATCAGAACCATGAACCGCATTCGCATCAATGCTCTCAGCAAAGTCAGCACGGATCGTACCAGCGTCAGCTTCTTTAGGGTTTGTAGCACCCATTAAGTCACGGTTTTTCAATACAGCGCCTTCGCCTTCTAGTGCTTGAATCATCACAGGACCAGAAATCATGAATTTAACTAAGTCTGCAAAGAAAGGACGCTCTTTATGTACAGCGTAAAAACCTTCAGCTTCAGCTTGTGTTAATTGCGCCATTTTAGCTTCAACAATTGTTAAGCCAGCGTTTTCAAAACGGCTATAGATCTGACCGATTACGTTTTTCGCTATTGCGTCTGGTTTGATAATACTTAGTGTGCGTTCTACTGCCATGATGACTCCATAAAATTGAATAAAAAATAACGATATACAAAAGCCAACATTCTAACATCGTTCATGGGTTTAATGAATGGTGATTTTTAATTGATCGCTTGAATAATCAATAACTTTTCCCTGCGACAATCAATAATGAAAATGAATTGAAATTTTCCTTACCCTTTTTTAGAAAAGCGCCCGAAAGCTAAAGACTCAACCCCATGGTAGAAACCCACATTCTATGGTAGGATTTTTATAAGAAATACGCCTTAATCTAAGCATATAACGATAATTAATATGAGCTATTGGGAGATTAGTAATGAGAGAGCAGCTTTATATCGTATGCAAGCAGCCGACTAGCGTGCCCATTTTAGATGAGCAACACCACACCATTGTAGCGGCCATCAACTCTCTTTGCTCCCTCATCCGCCAAGGCTGAGGCTTGTCTGCATTATCGCCAACACTCAAAGTTATTAAAACAAATGTTGGGTTTTATTTAAAAACTAAGGAGGGAATTTTGGAAAAAATTAGGAAAAATTACAAAGTTCTGCTTAAGCATAACGAGATTCAAAATGCATTTAACCTTCGTGCAGATAGCGCAATTCAACAAGCATTAAACGAACAAGACCCGATAGTATTGTTAACATTTTTACCCGACTGATGGGGAAATCATCACATCAAAGTACATGATGAATATCAACAATACCTATCGTCGATTACCGAGCGTGATGAAGACTTTATAATTTAACAATCTAAACACCTAGCTTCGTTAAAAGTTAAACAAAGCTTGTTTTCAAGCGCTGTTATTATAGTTTTCGCTATACTATTTTGATTATGATAGAACAATAATAGTCAGCCTCTCTGAAAGCACAAAGAAGATATATTTATGCAAAAATCAAAAGATATTAATACGACCACTGCAACATGCCCCGCTTGCGGCATGTTATGTGACGATATTAACGTCAGCGACCCATCGGCGAATACTTGTGCGAAGAGCATCAGCTTCTTCTCGCAGCCAACAACGGAAGCTTCACCAACGATTGCAGGTAAGCCTGTTAGTTTAGATGAAGCAGTTGCAAAAGCAGCTTCCATCTTAAAAGACGCTCAACATCCTATCTTCGCAGGTTTAAGTACCGACTTATCAGGCTTTAGAGCAGCTTTTAATAGCGCGCAACAAGTTAATGCGCCGATGATGCACATTAATGCGGAAAGCACATGGCGCAATACGAAAGTGTTGCAAAGCAAGGGTTGGCAAACGACGACATTGATGGAAGTAAAGAACCGCTCTGATGTGATTTTATGCATTGGTACTGATGTGGTGTCGCATAACCCACGCTTTTTTGAACGTAATGTGTGGAATAAAGAGGCTTTATTCACTGATCCGCAAACCCGCAACATTATTTACTTAGGTGGTGAAGGTTTAGATACTAGCCACGGCGTTTCTCCTAATGGTAAACAACCAACCGTCTTACCTTGTGCAACAGAAGCTTTACCTGAGATTACCGCTGCCTTACGCGCGCTGATTAAAGGTAAAACACTGGATACTGAGTCGATTGCTGGCATTGCCGTGAAAGACTTAGAAACCGTTGTTACGCATTTAAAAGGAGCGAGCTACGCGGTGTTAATTTGGGTGGCGAAAGACTTTAATTTTGCGCATGCCGAACTTACTATAGAAAACATTACCGAAAGCGTTGTGAAGTTAAACAAAGAAAGCCGCGCCATGGGTTTAGCATTGGGCGGTAGTGATGGCGACACTACGGTAAATTATGCGCATACATGGCTGAGTGCATTAGCGCCTGAAGAACATGACTTAAAACAACATGATGCGGTGGTTTGGATTAATAGCTTCAGTCCTGAGAAGCCACTACCAACAACGGATGCGCCGATCATTGCGATTGGAAACAGTCAAATACAGTTTGCAACGCCACCAGCGGTGTTTATCCCAGTGGCAACGCCTGCTTTAGATTGTGCTGGCACCTTATTTAGAGTCGACTCCTCAATTGTATTACCGCTTAAACAGACGCGTGAAAGCGCACTACCAATACTCTCAACAGTGATGAATAAAATGGATGCATTATTAACATGATTACCTTACTTAAAAATGCAAAAGTGTACGATCCAGCGCATGGTGACGATGGCGTTAAAAAAGATATTTACATCCGTAACGGGCACATTATTGCCAAGCCGAGTAAAACAGAAAGGATTCATGAAGCCATGGACTTAAGCGGCAAGGTGGTCATGGCAGGCGCGATTGATATGCATAGTCATATTGGGGGCGGTAAAGTCAATATTGCGCGCATGATGTTGCCTGAGTATCAAGAAACGCTGAAATATGCGGATCCTGAAGCGCATGTATGCGGTCCGCAATGTGCGCATAACGCAACACCGAGCACCACCGTTACGGGTATGCACTACATTGAAATGGGGTATACCGCGGCATTTGAACCTGCTGTATTAGGCATTAATGCACGACAAGCGCATTTGGAGATGGGCGATACGCCGATGATCGACAAAGGTGGCTATGCGATGTTGGGTAATGATGATTACTTCTTGCGCTTACTAGCCAATAAAGCCGATCAGAAAACCATTAACGACTATGTGGCTTGGACTTTAAACGCTACACAAACCATCGGTATTAAAGTGGTGAATCCGGGCGGCATTAACGCCTTTAAATTCAACCAACGCCGTTTGGACTTGGATGAAAACAATAAACACTATGCAGTCAGCCCTAGACAGATACTGCAAAGCTTAAGCCGTGCCGTGCATGATATTGGCGTGGCGAAGCCGCTACATGTGCATTGCAATAACTTAGGTACGGCAGGTAACTTCCAAACCACGCTAGACACCATGGGCGCGAGTGATGGCATTCCGATGCATTTAACGCATATTCAGTTCCATAGCTATGGTGCAGAAGGCGATAAGAAGTTTTCATCAGCTGCAGCTGAAATCGCAGAAGCGATTAACAATAACAAACACATCACCGCAGACGTCGGGCAGATTCTATTTGGTCAAACCGTGACAGCATCTGGCGACAACATGATGCAGCATTTAAACGCTGGATTTGCCAACCCTAAGAAATCCGTAATCATGGATATTGAGTGTGATGCAGGTTGTGGTGTAGTGCCATTTAAATATCGTGACGAAAACTATGTGAATGCCATGCAATGGGCGATTGGCTTAGAGATTTTCCTTAGTGTTGAAAATCCTTGGCGTGTATTCCTTACCACCGACCATCCTAACGGTGCACCATTTACCAGCTATCCGCATTTGATTCGCTTACTCATGGATAAAAGCTTTAGAGATGAAGCCTTTGATAAGCTCAATTTAGATGCACAAGCCATGAGTAATTTAAAAGCGATTGAACGTGAGTACAGCTTATACGAAATCGCCACCATGACGCGTGCTGGTGCAGCGAAATTGATTGGCATGGACAATCAAGGTCACTTAGGTGAAGGAGCAGCAGCGAACATTACCGTATATACCGAACAATCGGACAAGGAAGCCATGTTTGGAAAACCAGACTATGTGTTTAAAGATGGTGAGTTAGTCGTTAAACACGGTGAAGTAGTGAAAGTGGTTTGGGGTAAAACCCATACAGCGAAACCGGATTACGATAAGAGTGTGGAAAAAAACTTAAAAGAATACTTCGAAAAATACCATACGATACAACTAGATAACTATAAAATCAGCGATGATGAAATGGCGGCTGATGGCCGTAATAGCGTTATTAGCCATACGAAAGCAGCCGGATAAAATAAACCATGACCCAAAACGATATACACAAAGACGACACCCCTGCTACTGAAACCACCGCTTCAGGCATTTACCTTGGTGGAGGGCGTTATCAAGAAGCCAAGGGAGAGGTTAAATTCTGGCTATTAAGAATCACCACTCGCACTGATGGTTCAGATACTGTAGAAACAATCTCCTCTCCAATTTCCCCGCATGGTTTTGCGACAGAACCGAACAATCACAACCGTGCGGCTGTCTTTACTAAAATCGATCCTGATGCCGCAGTGTTCGACATGGAAAAATTTCAAGCGATTAAGACAATAGTAGCGAATCCAGGCCAACTATTTTATGGCCATGGCGCGTTTTCTACACATGGGAAGTTGCTATACACCACCAAAAAAAATATCGAGAATAACAAAGGTTATATTGGCATTCGTGATGCAAAAACCTCAGATTACTTGGACGACTTCCCAAGCTATGGTCATCACCCTCACGATTGCTCACTACGTGACAATGGCAAAACATTGGTCGTGATTAATAGGGGAAGCAACACGGCCATTGGGGAACTAGGCAACTTAAGCTATATCGACATCGAAACACAAAAACTCATCACACAATTTAAAATTAAAGATGGCAGGTTCAATGCTGGCCACGTAGAGATTGATGAAAGTGGCAATGCTTTAGTTAGTGCACTCAGACGCGACCTCTCTGAAAATTACCTTGGTACAATTCATATCAGTAAAGCAAAAAAAAGATTAAAACGCTTCAGCAGCCCCTTTAAAATAATCAATAAAATAACAGGTAAGGCGTTAAGTGAACTGATTGTTGCAAAGTATCATTTGTTGCTTGTGACACACCAAGCAGCGAATATGGTTACTTATTGGAATTTAGACTCATTAAAATGCCGAAAAGTACTTAAATTATCGTTCCCAAGAGGCTTAGCCTTAAACAGTGACCAAAGCGAATTTATCATTAGCTTCGGAAGCAATGTTGCTGTAAAACGCTACCAAACCACCTCTTTAAAAGAGGTTGAAAACAGTCTGATTGAAAACACCGGCATTAGTAGATCCCACCTAGTCAATTGGCTAGCTTTTCAGAAAGGATAAGCGTGCAAAAAAACGACGTACAAATAGACGACACCTTTGCTGAAGCATTTAATATGCGCGGCACGCGCGTGTTGATTACTGCACAAAATCTGAAGTGGGCATATAACGCAGCGAATGCGATGACAGGCTTTGCTACCAGTGTGATTGGTTGCGGTGTAGAAGCTGGCATCGAACGTGAGCTAACGGAAGATGAAACGCCTGATGGTCGCCCTGGTGTGAGCATTTTGATGTTTGCAATGGGCAGTAAAGTATTGATGCAACAATTAGAAACTCGCACGGGACAGTGTATATTAACCTGCCCGACTGCTGCGGCGTTTTCTGGCTTAGCCAGTGAAGATCAAATTAGTTTAGGTAAAAATTTACGTTACTTTGGTGATGGCAATCAAATTTCGAAACTATTACCTGATGCGGATGGTAACAACCAGCGCTATTGGCGTATTCCCGTCATGGATGGTGAGTTTATTACCCAAGAAACCACAGGTATGGTGCGCGCTATTGGTGGCGGTAACTTTTTAGTCTTAGGTCAAAGCCAATCGCAAGTATTAGCAGCATGTGAAGCGGCTATCATCGCCATGAAAAAATTGCCGAATGTGATTATGCCCTTCCCCGGTGGCGTGGTGCGATCAGGTTCAAAAGTTGGCAGCAAATATCCTAAGATGTTTGCCAGTACTAATGATGCCTTCTGCCCTACTTTAAAAGGTGACGTTAAAACTGAACTCGACATGGGTATTGAAAGCGTGATGGAAATCGTGGTTGATGGCTTAACGTTTGATGATATTGCCTTGAGCATGAAGGTCGGCATCGAAGCCGCTTGTAGCCTTGGTGCAGATTCTGGCATCAAACGCATTTCAGCGGGTAACTACGGTGGAAAGCTAGGTCCACACCTCTTTAAACTACATGAAATACTAGGTGCTTAATCATGACTGCCCTCACCTTTACCCTTAAAAAAGAATTAAGCCATTCACTAGACTGTAGTCGTTTAACTGCTGCAGTATTAGCTGATAAATCAATTACTCAAATTGAAGCCATGACATTAGAGGCACACCACACAGTTGCTGACTGGTTTACTGTATCAGGGTCGGATGCCTCTCAAATTATATTCAAAGACACGAATCAACACTTATCGTACATTGGCAAACAATTGTCGAATGGCACCATTACCATCGAAGGTGATTGCGGTGACTTTTTAGGCCAAAGTATGCAAGGCGGCACCATTATCTGTAAAGGTAATGCGAGTGATAGAGCTGGCGATAAAATGCGTCGTGGCATTCTATTAATTGAAGGTAATGCAGGTGATTATTGTGCATCGAGTTTAATGGCAGGCACGCTAGGCGTGCTTGGTACTACTGGTAGCCATCTTGGGTATAGCATGAAACGCGGAACTTTACTGTTAGCAAAATCACCTACAGAGCAAATCACATGGGTGGATTGCGGCATACATACTCTACCATTCCTTAAGTTGCTATTTAAATCATTTGCTAATTTTGATACTCAGTTTGCCAAACTGACATCCACCAGAGCACAGCGTTGGATGGGCGATATCTCAGGCATCGGAAAAGCCGAAATATTACTGCTCAATCAAGACTAAACTTTACTCTTTAGCCTCCTTAATAAATAGGCTTTGATACAGGCAAACGAGAAACAGGCTAATTAATGATAAAATGCTCGATTTCGCATTCAACTCGCTAATTTGTCATGGTTCAATATTTCACCGCTGCTCTCTATAAGTTTGTTAGTCTTCCAGATTACAAATCCCTTCAAGCGCCTATTTTAAAAGCTTGTGTAGAACACAATATCAAAGGCACGCTATTACTAGCCCATGAAGGTATTAATGGCACGATTGCAGGCAAAGCTGAAGATATAAAAACCGTACTAGACTACTTACGCCAAGATGCGCGTTTTAGCGATTTAGAGCATAAAAAATCATATACTGATACTCAACCGTTCTACCGCATGAAGGTCAAACTCAAAAAAGAGATTGTGACCATGGGTGTGAAAGATGTTGACCCAAATTTAGTCGTTGGCACTTATGTAAAACCAGAAGACTGGAATGCCATTATTAGCGACCCTGATGTCGTGGTATTAGATACCCGCAATGACTATGAGACCCATATTGGTACTTTTCAGGGTGCAATAGACCCGAAAACGACGACCTTTAGAGAATTCCCACAATATGTGAAAGAGAACCTCGATAAAAACAAAAATAAAAAAGTCGCTATGTTTTGTACTGGCGGGATTCGCTGTGAAAAAGCGTCATCTTATATGAAACAACAAGGTTTTGAAGAAGTCTATCACTTGCAAGGCGGTGTACTTAAATACTTAGAAACCGTCCCTAAAGAAGAAAGCTTATGGGAAGGTGAGTGCTTTGTATTCGACCAACGTGTTGGTGTTAAACATGGTCTACAAGTCGGTGATTATGATCAATGTTATGCATGCCGTATGCCGTTATCCCAAGAAGAACTGAAGAGCGAACAATATACCGCAGGCATCTCTTGCCCGCATTGTTACGACAAAACCTCAGAAGCCAAGAAAGCGGCACTCACTGAGCGGCAAAAACAAGTGGTCTTAGCCAAGCAGCGTGGCGAAGCGCATATTGGCGTGGATATTGGTGCTAATAAAAAAAGACGCTAATAACTTACTCGGCAGCTGACTATTCAACCACAACTCGGCCATTAAGGTCTTGTATTGGCCGATTGTTATCCTTACGTATGACCTGCTTAAGCGCACTAATCTGTTGCTTAGAAACTGTCATTATTGTTTTCACCACTACCCAAACCACACCCTCTTTACATGGTGGTGTCGTTAAAGAGCCACTAAATCGGTAATACTCTTTTTTTCTAGGTAGCAAGTTGCCAGCCAATACTTTACCAACCATTTTTTTAGGCTTGCCTTTCCTTATAGGCAGCTGCTTCCACAGTTTGGCCAGCGCTTTATTCTCATGATCCTCGTCAAACATCACCGCTAATACAGCTAGATTACCTTTTGGGTCAGCGTGTACAAAATGTGCTTCTAGTAGGAAAGACTTACCCATAATTTGATTTTCGCTAGGCGCATGAAAATTAACATACTTCATCTGATACATCACACCATCTACGAACAAAATATTACCCGGCTTAAAGTTAGCCTGAATCGTATGTCCTTGGTTAACCACATCCACAATAGGAAACCGCTGAAAAACCTTTAACGGTTTCAGTGTTGTCACGATTGTTTTATTAATACCAATAGACGATTGATTGCTACCTGTTTTGCAGGTAGCGAAGTCAGGACTTAAATCACCTAAAACTTAGGGCCTTTTTTGCTTGCATACTTCCAACTAGCGACACATTTCTTTTTCTTATCACTTCCATGCTTATCATCAGCCTCATGCTTTTTAGCACCCTCATCACCTTTACTATGCTTATCTGTTGCGTTATCTTTTCCTAATTTAGATTTACCTGCTTTTTCAAGCATTTTCTCAGCATCACTTTCCTTGCTAGGTTCCGCTGCTTTTTCAGGTTCGGCAGCCGTTAATTTAGCATCAACTGGTGTAGGTGCTGGGACTTTCTAAGATTCTAGCAACCTAGCCGGCTTGTTTTTCACGGCTTCTGCAGCCTTGGCTTTTTTCACCCTCACTGCTTCTTTATATGCTTTCTGCTTGCACACATAATGCATGGCAGTATCGGCTTCTGTTTCAAGTACAGTTTCTAAAAAAGTGTGCTCTTTTAATATCAATTGCCGCAGAGAAAACAAGGCCTCCATTCAGTAATTGAAAGATTTGTTCTGTAGCCGATTGATGCTCTGCTCAATTGAAATACCATAATAATTTTGCATTGTTGTAGCTTTTTTCAGGGTACTAAATATTCGTTTGCAATGTTTTATATTTAATCTTTACCCATGCTTTTTGATACTTGCCAGATTCTATCACCGACTGCTTATCAAACATCAAACGTGCATGTTTATTGTCTTGTAGCTTTTTCCACTTTACTGCATGAACATTCGTCACCCAAACAATAGTTAACAATATAATTGTAATAATTTTTTTCATTCATCCTTACCTTATGTTGAAATCAACTACGCTAACCATCACGCATACAATTGCACATATTTAATATTGCAAAGTACATGCGTTTTTAATTCCATGATTAATCATGCTTTTAACGGCGTATTTACGCTATCAAATACGCCAAATACCCGTACAATAGTGTTAAATGGAATGAATACGTTTACATGTTGGGGACTAAAACGCGATAAAAAAAAGCATGGCACAACTTAATCACAAACAACTAACGACCATGATTAATAGTCGGGAAAAACAATCGACAGATGCTTATTTAAAGTTTCTGCAAGCCAAAGGTGCGCCTAGTGGCATACTCTATCGGCGTTCACGATTTTTAGATGTCTTTATGTATCAATTGCGGGATCAGGAACAAACCCGAAAAGCATTTGCTTTAGCGCTAGAAGAAACCTTAATCCACCTTACTCAAGAAGACAAAAGTAGCGCCCTTAACACTGCGCGCGAGTACTTTCTTTTTTGGATGGATGATATTAAGGCCATTGCGCGTTTTAATGCGCATTATGGTTTCAGCACCAAAGAAATGAAGTGGAAACCAAAGCACATTACATTACAAGCGCTAACTAAAAATTTAGACAGTGAAGTATTTAATGAAGAAGAAAGCCTTTCGCTAGAGAACTACCTAAAATCCATTGCTAACCTTGGTGCTGATCGTTCTATCATTAAGACCCGCAGAAAATTAGTAAAAATCATCCTATTGCGATTAAAAGAAGCGCCAACAAAAAACCATACGACTTACAGAATATCTGTTGACCTCACTTTTCCGCTTTTTCAAACACAAGAAATCCGTGATTTATACCTAGAGGTTGTACGAGAGTTTTATCATTATTGGGAAAATGATCCTAGTGCAGAAGAGCTCACATTCGGCAAAAACTAAGCTATACTAACGCCTATTAGAAGCGATAAAAGTACGAGCTAAATCGCTCATAACAAATAAATATATAAGCGTTAATCTGTTAGCAATCCAGCAAAATATAGTTATATCTCAGAAGAAAGATAATCATGAGCCGCATTGCCATATTCAATCAAAAAGGTGGGGTTGGAAAAACCACAACTGCACTTAATCTCAGCGCTGCCCTTCACCAACGTAAGTCAAAGAACTTGCTTATTGACATGGACCCACAAGGTCACCTCACCGCTATCTATCAAAAAGAGAAAATCCCTTCAGAGGATAGCTTATTTGATTTTTATCAAAATAACACCCTGCTCTCAAAACTGATTACCCAATGGGAAAACTTAGGTGATGTTATTCCATCACACTCAGAACTTATCAAAGTCGATTCTATTTTTGGCAAAGGGCCAGCCATCTTAAACAAGCTCAACCTTGGATTAGACTCATTAGCGACCGAACAAAAGCACGGCAATATCATCATGGATTGCTGCCCTTACCTTGGCGTACTATCACTTAATGCGGTCTTTGCTGCAGATATAGTTGTTGTACCATTGTCCTCTGACTTTATGTCGTTAAAAAGTGCACAAAAGATTGAAAAAACCTTGCTGGCTTTAGAGCATGTATTAAAAAGACGTGTCGAGCGGCGCTATGTATTAACGATGTTTGATAAGCGACGAAAAATGCCATTTGATGTGTTAGAACAAGCAACAACATTTTTTGGCAAGGACTTATGTGAAACCGTGATTAATACGAATGTGGCTTTGGCAGAAAGCCCTTATCACCAACAAGATATTTTTAACTACCAAAGTAGTAGTAAAGGTGCTGAGGATTACGCTGCGCTCACTGAAGAACTCATTAAATCCTCATTGATCAGCTCTTAGTCCTTAATAACTATCCACAATATTATCAAGCACATCACCAAAATCAGCACTTAATTGGCGTGCTGTCGCGGCTACTGATACATCCAACACTTCGCAATGCCGATACATCTGCATCAACTTGATGCGTGAAGCATCTTCCGTTTTACCATATATTTGCAGATTCTCGACCAATGCGCCATTGCTGCAGCGAATCTTATACACATATTTTTTCATCTGATTACTAGTCATACTTACCCTAACATTGCAATGATCTTACTATTAACATTCTCATACATTAAAATTAAATCAATTGACTCTAAAAGTAAACCATTAATATCGTTATATATATTGAAAACTGTTAACTTAATATTATTATCGTCAATTGTGACAACAAGTTGAGGGGTATCACACAAAATAGCTAACTTTATTTATCTTAAAATCATGCTAACGCTAACTAAAGCACTAACCAGGCAATGCCTCACACACAATGCCATTTTTATTGCCATTTAAGTCGTAAACATCTAGAGACATTATTAGCTCTATCCAGCTCTTTATTACTTGCGATTTGTTCAGCACAATAATCATACTTTCCTTGCGCCTCTGCTTGCGTATTAAAATTACTGCAATTGAGGTCATACGCATCTGCTTTACCCACTGGCTTAACACAATCGCCCATCAACCACCATCTTTAGTATGTGCACACGTGATTCTTTAATACTGCCTGTATCCCATAACGTGCCTAATTCGAAATCGTAATCAATGGTCTCTATCCCAATGGCCTCTAAAAGCAACACACCTAAATCAATGGTGAAACCCTTCTTAATAAGACCCATCATATACAAGGCAATCACAATCACCACTAACAACACCATAAACCAGATTCGAGTCGATTTCGTATTACGCGCTTTTTGTAAGCTTATATTAATACTAATGAATAGTTAAATAAGCTTGAATCGTAGCGTTAAAATCGAAGTGTTTCAAGGGCGGTGTAAGAAACCTCGCACTAGTTAATCAAAGTGCTAATCTCGTCTTCTTATTCTCCTCCCTTAGGTTTGTACTCTGGCGGTACGATTTCTGCCTACCCTGTTTGGTAATCTAATGTTTCCCGTTGAATCAACTTTTCTAATAGTTGTTCGGCCATCATGCCATTTAAGCGGTAAACCAACTTGACTTCAGGATTATAAAAGAATGGCAACAGCACCATATCTACTGGCTCACCAATTACCTGACTCGCTACCTCACCATTCATCATTAGCAAAGGGTAGTCAATAAAATGATCTGAAGCAATGTTTGCCAAACGATGTTTATCAGGAAGGTCGAAACTAAGAAAATCTCAAGATAAGCCCAATACGGTGGCATCTTTATCATGGTGTACATGATGAAAATCAATCAGGTCATCTAGTTCATACCGACAA
>JBLIIL010000015.1:0-38616 GCA_047634755.1 Methylophilaceae bacterium | reverse complement strand
TTTGCAATCGCTTAGTAGAAGACATTCAATGGAAGCCGAACAACTCAATCAAATCGCCAATCGACTCACGGATTTGCATACCCGAAATCTAGACCTTCGGGGGTATCTTTGACTATGAAACTAAATCACAACGACTTGCCGAAGTGGATGGCTTATTAGAAGACCCTAATGTCTGGAATAATCCGGAAAACGCGCAAAAACTAGGTAAAGAAAAGCGCATGTTAGAAGATGTTATGAATACCTTGAATAATCTTGAAACGGGGATTAGGGACAGTCAAGAGCTGTTTGACATGGCAAAAGAGGAAAATGATGATGAATCACTATTGGGTATTGCGAATGATTCTGAGGCCTTGGAAAAAACAGTCGAAGAGATGGAATTCAGACGCATGTTTTCTGAGCCCATGGATGAGAATAATTGCTTTATTGAGTTCCAATCAGGCAGCGGTGGTACTGAAGCCCAAGATTGGGCCAATATGCTACTGCGTATGTATTTGCGTTACTGCGAACGTAAAGAGTTTAAAGTAGAAGTGTTAGAAAAGTCAGATGGCGATGTCGCTGGGATTAAAGGCGCAACGCTAAAAATCACAGGTGACTATGCATTTGGTACCTTGCGTACTGAGAATGGTGTGCATCGTTTAGTGCGTAAGTCTCCATTCGATTCCAATTCAAAACGCCATACCAGCTTTGCCAGTGTGCAAATTTTCCCTGAAGTTGATGATTCTATCGAAATTGATATTAACCCTGCTGATGTGCGCCTTGATACTTATCGCGCCAGTGGTGCGGGTGGTCAGCATATTAACAAGACGGATTCTGCTGTGCGTTTGACACATATTCCAACAGGCTTAGTCGTGCAGTGCCAAAATGATCGCTCACAACATCGCAATAAAGACGAAGCTTTTAATATGTTGAAAGGCGCTTTGTATAACTTAGAACTGAGTAAGCGGAATGAAGAGAAGCAAGCTTTAGAAGATGCTAAAACGGATATTGGCTGGGGACATCAAATTCGCAGCTATGTTTTAGATCAAGGGCGGATTAAAGATTTACGTACCAATGTAGAAGTGGGTAACACACAAGGTGTGCTTGATGGTGATTTAGATCAGTTTATTGAGGTTAGCTTAAAGCAGGGCGTTTAGGATTTCTAGCAGCTGTTAGAGAGTGCGAATTTTACGGTGAGTCTTCAGCCTTCTCGGGTAAGTCAGGCTTAGTTGCACCAATTAGAAATAGCACTCTTTCAATGTTCACATGCAGAAACTCGGCAATATCTTGATAGTCATCAGGTAATGTTGCATCATACCAGCTATCAGCAGAGTGTCTCGCAAGATTAACTGCCAACGAACCGCCTTTAGCGCGGTTATCCAGTTCAGTTTCACTATCATCATCCATAAACTGGCTAAGTAGAGGTGGCATGGCGGACATTTCAATCAACTTTTTTTGTAAGTCACTGATATTAAAGCCTAGTACTTGCTTCTGTGTATCCTTGGTGCGTAGCGCTTTATCCCTTTTTACATGTCAAATATGGGATTCATTTTGCCAGGTAAAAAGCACCACATCAACATATATGCAAAATCATGCAACAAGGCGGCAATCCATATTTCTTCGGAGTGTAAGTCTTAATGCAAAGCAGCCCAGTCCGCTGCATAGTAAGCAGCAAGATGTGCTCTTTTAATTAATTTTAATAAGTGTGTTAAAGCAGGAATGTTTGATTTGAGTCTATCATCAACGAGCAAATCAGGAGCTAAGTTGCGGTAAAACGTCGTCGTTCCCATTATGATAATAGCGGCTTCTACGTCATGGATGTCTTGCATCCTGCCGTTTGCCAGCATTTTGTTTGGCGTAGCTCAATACCTTGAATACCATAAAAAGATCGTTCAACACCACTGCAGTAATCGCGCGCGCACTGATGTTCTTCTCATCCTGTTGAAGCTTAGCGAGTTCTCTTGCTGTTTGCCTAAGGATAGGAATGTTAACTGTTTTTTACCATGCAACAGCATCGTTAATTTCACCGTTCATTTAATGTTCTCCATGGAAAAGTTCAGCATAGTTGAAGCTACCTCTATTTGTTTTGACGAACAAGCAAAATAAAAGCGTTCAATTCATTGAATACGAGGCTAACCTGAATAATTAAAGCTTAGCCATGTACAAATACAGGTGTAGACCATACAATCGAAGTACTTAAAGTCAATCGTTACCTCTCATACCGCTTATGCAACCCCTAAATGAACTGTCATCATCAATTAAAACCGCCAAACTGACGGATTTTGACGCTTGGCATGGACGCATTGTTGTTTGGTTAGCCGCGGCGACAGCAGGGTTAGTTGTGGTCATGTTTGCAAGAGCGACAGAATACGCGACAGAGCTATTTTTTCATGTGCAGAAAATGCACTGGTGGCTGCCTTTAATCATTACGCCATTGGGTGGTGTGTTGATTGTATGGATGACAAGGCGCTGGTTTCAAGGTGCGGCGGGGAGTGGTATTCCACAAGTCATAGCAGCCTTAGATTATAAAAACCCTGATAATAAATATCCGACATTAGTCAGTACTAAGCTAGCAATAGGTAAAATATTTTTAGGTGTTGGTACATTGCTTGCTGGCTTTTCTGCTGGGCGAGAAGGTCCTTCGGTACAAATCTCTGCCAGCATTATGCATGCGTTTAGACATTTTTTGCCTTATGGTTTTTCAGTCAAGCCTAAGCATTTGATTTTAGCTGGTGGCGCTGCTGGTATTTCTGCTGCTTTTAATACACCACTCGCTGGTATTGTATTTGCCATTGAAGAACTAGGACGACGTTTTGAGCAAAAAACCAATGGTGTTATCATTGCTGCGATTGTGTTGTCAGGTTTGGTGGCGATTTCATTACAAGGTAATTACACCTACTTTGGTAGTATTTCAGTGGGTATTGTCGATAAAAAAATTATCTTACCCGTACTTTTTTGCGGTTTGGTTTGCGGTATATCCGGTGGTATTTTTAGCCGTATACTCGTTAGTGCCTCAGGACAAATGTACGGCAAGTTGGGAATGCTTAGGCGAGTGCATCCTTTATGGTGGGCGGGGCTTTGTGGGCTATTGGTTGCTGGTTTAGGGGTTGTTAGCAATGGTACTGCGCATGGTACAGGCTACCAAACTGCGCAAAATATTTTAATGGGTAATACAACAGAGCAACTTTGGTTTTATGCCCCCATTAAATATTTGGCCACTATTTTTACATATTTGAGTGGTGTACCTGGTGGTATTTTTGCCCCATCGCTCTCTATCGGTGCTGGTATTGGCTACGACTTGGTGCCTTTGTTCGGACATGAATATTACAACAGCGCCATTATTGCCTTATGCATGGCTGGGTTTTTAGCTGCTGTTACACAAGCACCGCTGACATCATTTATTATTGTAATGGAAATGATTGATGGTCACCAAATGGTGATTAGCTTGATGGCGATTACTTTTTTAGCTGCAATGGTTTCAAAAATATTTAGTAAGCCGCTTTATGCGACGATGGCCGATCAGCAGGTTGGCATGGCACAGAAACTTTATCAAGACCGCCGCAATTAATACGGCTGCTTTTCAGTCTTTGGTGTGTGGAACGACAAGCGTATCAACCAATAGCAGATATGCTAAAATGCGACCTATTCAATTTTAACTAGCCGAGTACCAAATGACAGATCAGGCACAGCCAGACAGCACAGAAGAAACACACATTGATGAAAACCATGTGATTACCGAACGCCGGCAAAAATTAAAAGCCTTGCGTGAAGTTGCAAAGGTAACGAAGTCAGCTGTATTCCCAAATGACTTTAAGCCAGAACATCAAGCGGCTGCATTGCATGCGGAATATGATGCATTGGATAAAGAAACGTTAGACCCACAAGCCATTCCAGTGGTCGTGGCTGGACGGATGATGTTGAAACGTGTGATGGGTAAAGCCAGTTTTGCGACGATTCAAGATTCTACTGGCCGAATTCAGTTGTTTATTAATAAGCAAAACCTGACTGATGAAAATAGTGAAGCGATTTACGAGGCGTTTAAGCACTGGGATTTAGGTGATATTGTTGGTGCTAAAGGCGCAATATTTAAAACCAAAACAGGTGAGTTGTCGATTAAAGTCTCTGAGTTGCGTTTGTTGACGAAATCAATACGCCCACTACCTGAAAAATATCATGGTCTAAGCGATCAAGAAATAAAATATCGTCAACGTTATGTGGATTTAATTACTTCAGAAGAAACACGTAATACCTTTAAAGCTCGTTCTAAAGTGATGTCAGCGATTCGCAGCTTTATGACAGGTAACGAATTTTTAGAAGTGGAAACACCCATGTTGCACCCCATTCCAGGCGGTGCTTCTGCAAAACCATTTACGACCCATCATAATGCGCTAGATATGCAAATGTTTTTACGCATTGCCCCTGAGCTGTATTTGAAGCGTTTGGTTGTCGGTGGCTTTGATCGTGTATTTGAGATTAACCGTAGCTTCCGTAATGAAGGCTTAAGTGTTCGTCACAACCCTGAATTCACCATGATGGAGTTTTATGCGGCTTATACCGACTATCAATGGTTAATGGACTACACGGAGCAATGTGTCCGTGCAGCAGTCATTGCTGTGCACGGTTCAGCCGTGATTAGTTATGATGGTAAAGAAGTCGATTTAAATAAACCATTTGAACGCTTAACCATTGTCGATGCGATTCAGAAATATGCACCGCAATACACACTTTACCAATTGAATGATGCTGAATTCCTACGTACGGAAATATTGAAGCATGGTACTAAACCATTCGATCATGCAGGGTTAGGTGCATTGCAATTAGCCTTGTTTGAAGAAGCAGCGGAAAGCCAATTATGGCAACCAACTTACATTATTAACTATCCTGTTGAAGTGTCACCATTGGCACGTGCTTCAGATGCGGATGCAGAAGTGACTGAACGCTTCGAACTCTTTATTGCAGGTCGTGAGATGGCGAATGGCTTCAGTGAGTTGAATGATGCTGAAGATCAAGCAGCACGCTTCCAAGCACAAATGAAAGCCAAAGAAGCGGGCGATGATGAAGCGATGTATTACGATGCTGATTTTATTCGTGCACTAGAGTACGGCATGCCACCAACAGGTGGATGTGGTATCGGTCTTGACCGCTTAGTGATGTTGATTACGGACAGCCCAAGTATTCGTGATGTGATTCTCTTTCCACATATGCGAGCAGAAGCTTAAATTAAGCTTGAGCTAATCTAGTCATCACAAAAAACCAGTTAATGAAAGTTAACTGGTTTTTTTATTTGTTGTAAATTTATCACACCCATTATTTGATTCATTATTTGTCATCAAATTGTCATATGAAAACTTCAAAATCTCTCTCGTTGAAACACACAACACTTTTTTAACTGGGAGTAAATTTTGAAAAACTTTGAATTACGCAGCATAGTTGCTGCAACATCAGCGGTATTAGCATTAAGCTTTGCTGGTAGTGCTTTAGCTGATTCGACAGACGATATTGTTAATGCACTGATTACTAAAGGCATATTAACTGAAGAAGAAGGTTCTTTATTATTTAAAGGCCGTGCTGGTGAAAAAGAAGCCATTGCTAAAAAAGAGGAAAAGGCTATTAAGGTTAGCCATGGTAAAAAAGGTTTCCGTTTTGAATCAGCTGACGGTAAATTTCAGACTAACCTCTTATGGCGTGCGCAAATGCGTTTCACCACTCCAACGACTGGCGATCCACGCCAACTCAGCAACTTTAATGATAATAGCCAAAACACATTTGAAGGCCGCCGTTTACGCATGAAGATTGGTGGGCATGCGTATCAGCCTTGGCTTAAATATTACTTTGAAATTGATCTGCAACCAACTCGTGATTCAGATGATAGCAGTGCTAATGCAAGTTCACGTGTAATTGATTGGCGAGCTGATATTGCTAAATATGACTTTTTGGGCTTACGTGTGGGACAATGGAAAATCAATTACAACAGGGAACGTGTTGACTCATCTGGTCGTCAGCAGTTCGTTGAACGTTCTATAGCCAACCGAGTATTTACCATCGATCGCCAAGTTGGTGCACAGTTGCAAGGTCGACTATTTAAAGGTACTGCTGCCGATATGCGCTACTGGGCTGGCGTTTATACGGGTGAAGGGCGTGGCGTTAGAAACGATGATAATAATTTGATGACCATGGCTCGGCTACAATGGAACTTCCTTGGCCGCGACCTTGCATTCAAACAAACGGACGTAGAGTTTACAGAAAAACCTACCGGCAGCTTCTCATTAGCTACCGCGTCAAACACAGGTGTATGTACCCGCTGGTCATCTGGTGGCTGTGGTAATCTTGATGGTTTTGAAAAAGTTGCTGACGCAGCCAATGGGCAATATGATGTTGATCAATGGACACAGGGCTCAGCATTCAAGTATAGAGGGTTTTCCTTCCAACAAGAGTTTCATAAAAAAACGGTTAAGGATAACCTTGCTAGCACTTCAAGTGATTTAACAGGTGGTTACGTGCAAGCAGGTTACTTTTTCCATAACCTCATACCTGCTATCCCTAAAGAACTTGAACTTGCGACTCGCTACTCTTATGTAAAGGAGCCGAACAAGACTGATATAGACAAAGATAACAGGCGTGAAGAATTCACCATAGGTGCGAATTGGTTTATGGCCGGACATAATAACAAAATCACAGCTGATTTCTCTCATCTAACGCTAGATGACGGTGATGTAAACCAGTCTGACAGTGAGAATAGAGTTCGCGTGCAGTGGGATGTGTCGTTCTAAGTAAAGTGTAGTAGGCTAGTAGGTCTGGTAATCTATTGAACCTGCCAACCATAGTAACAATAAACCCGCTAAGTGATTAGCGGGTTTTTTTATTACTAAATATGCTGATGCTTTAATGGTTTTATTTCTGGCTGATAAGCTTTCAACTTACAATAAAGCAGTCTCGTTTCAATTAAATTCCATATGCGCAACATGGCTTCAATATTATCAAAAGGCTTCGTTAAAAAGTCTTTGGCGCCTAAAGCTAATGCTTTTCTACGTGCATCGATAGTTGCGTCAGCGGTTAATACTAGTACCGGCAAATAACTGTCCTCAGGAATATGTCTGGCTAATAAATCTAACACTTCATAACCATCAAGCTCAGGCATCATTAGATCGAGTAAAATCAAGTCGGGCTGAAAGGCGGTAAATAAATTGATTGTTTTAGTTGAGTCGGCAGTGCTGATGACTTGTGTAAACCCTTCTTTTGCGAGTAAAGTCTCAAGTAACCTAAGGTTGGCATCGGCATCATCCACAATGAGTATTTTAGCATTTAAAATTTCACTATCTGTCATGCTTATTCCTATCACCTTGTGTGAGTGTTAATACGGATTCACTAAATAGTGCAATATTAAGTGGCTTAGTCATGTAGTCGTCTACACCTGCTTGATTTATTCTACCAATTGTTTCTGTCGTGGCATCCGCACTTAAAATCATAATAGGCAAGTGACTTAAGGTTTGATGGGATTTAATGTAATTGACTAACACCTCTCCTGATTCACCTGATAAGTTAAGGTCGACAATCACTAAATTAGCTTTAATTTGATTCAGTAAGTCTTTACTTTCTTTTACCGTTGTTGTGCAGTGTAGCTTTACATTAGGCAATCGTTTAATCACTGCTTCTACCAAAGCACGATTGCTAATATTGTCTTCTACATAAACAATATGTTTTTTATCCGTCGTTGAGTATTTTTGTTTTGTGACTGCCGCTTCTTGTACTGGTTCTATTTGTATCGGTAGGCCTTCTGATGCTTTGAGCGCTATCCAAAATAAACTTTTTTCATTCGCAACATGGATACTTCCTTGCATTGCAAGCATAATTTGCTTACTGACCGCTAAACCTAAGCCGGTGCCTTCCGTTTTAGACTGCTCTGCACCTAAGCGATCAAAGGCGGTAAACAGCCTTTCTTTTAACGATTCAGGAATGCCAGTACCCTCATCTAATACTTCGATGATGATATCTGTATTTTTTTGGTAGGCGCTAACGAGGACTGATGAGTTGAATGGGCCATATTTAAGCGCATTCGATAATAGATTAAGTATGACTTGTAACAGTTTTTGTCGGTCAGCGAGTCCAACTAAGTTTACTTGTATGTTCTTTTTAATCTGAATATCCCGAATCCTGCCTAATGGCGCAATATACTGAATCGCCTCTGCCAACAAGTCGTTAATCGGTGTTGGTCTTAAGGTTAGTTTCGTTTCGCCTGATTCTATTTTTGCAATATCAAGCACTTCATCAATCAGCTTAAGCAGGTGGTCGCCAGCGCTTTTAATCATATTGACTTGATCTTTATGCTTCCCATTTTCAAGTTCAGCTTGTAACAACTGCGCAAAACCTAAGATTGTATTGAGTGGCGTGCGTAGCTCATGGCTTGTACGTGACAAGAACATACTTTTTTCTTTACTTGCTTGTTCAGCTTCTTTTTTAGCTTGGGTTGTATCGTAGATGTTTTTTGCTAATAGTGTTGAGGCATGGTCTAGTTCATCGGATAGCTGACCGAGTTCATCTTTGCTGCTTGAAGGTAATTCTAATGCTTCTGCTCTTGCCAAATGAGCGGCACTATCTCTCAATAATTTAACCCGTTTAACAATGGTGCCGGAAAATATCCAAACAGCTAAAATGGACCCTAAAATACCACTAAATGCAGCGATCAAATTAATCCGAATATTCCTTTCACGTTCTTGTTTTATTTTATGTTGATCTTCGGAAATGAGTTGCGCTTCTTGTTGTTGTAGCCGATAAATTTGCTCTTTTAGTTCCTCCATATTCTGCACTTGCAACTTAAACTGCTGAATAAGATTGTCAGATGCTACCTCAGATTCATTGTTAGATAGGAAGCTTAATTTTTCGAGGTTTTGATTGGCCAACGCACCGATGTGCTTGATGAGTGACCTCTGCCCCTGACTTTCTAGTTTTGTATCTAACTTAATCAATATGGTTGGTAGTTGTTTTTTTGCAATGTAAAAGTTATCAAGAAAGTGTTTGTCGCCAGTCAGTAAATAATCTCTAACACCAGTAGATGCGAGCAAAAGATTGGTATGTACTGTTTCAATATCTCGCTGGTTTTGTAGTGCCACTTTTAATTGATTTTCTAAGCTGGATAACTTTTTTTCTAAAGAGTAAAGTGACGCTAGCGAAGCTAGTAATACGGCTAGCGGTAACATAATGACAAAAACACCTTTAGTGGCTAAAGGTAAGTCTTGCCAGTATTGCGCAACGCGTGGTTTTGTCTTAGTGGCTTCAGGCATCACAGTTCACTTTGTAAGTTCGCGTATGTTCCATTTATTTTTTAAAACCAAGCTCCACTGCTTTTACAGCTGCTTGTGTTCTGTCGTTGAGACCTAGCTTGTTGAGAATACGTTCAACATGAATTTTAACGGTTCCTGGTGCAATCTCTAATAGCTTTGCTAATGCCGCATTAGTATGGCCATACGGTAATAAGGCAAACACCTCTCGCTCCCTTGGCGTTAAGCTGTCTAATAAGTGCAAGTCTTCAGGTGAGGCAGTTTGCTTGCTAGTACGTATCATGGAAATGCCAAGTAAGCCAGATATGCTGTGAATGGTTTGTCTATCATCACTTGACAGTTGCATCGCATTGCTGGAAAAGGCCAGTATACCCAAAGGCTGCTGTGCGTATACAACAGGGATGATTGATGGTGTTAACTTTGCACTCTCAGGATATGACCAAAGAGGCGTTAGGTCATGACTTATTTGAAACTCACAAGGTGTTTTTAATAGCTTGGCTAAAGCGCCCATGACTGGAATGCGTGCGCCTACCGGGTAAGTTTGCCCTAGGTTGGCCTCAACCGTGAGTGTGTTTTTATCTTGAATGGCAATCAAACCATGTGGTGCGCCGATTTGCGTGCAGAAAGCGACCAGCATTTGTTGGGCTAGATTTTGTGACCATCCTTTGTCGTAGATTACTTTCCCCATTAAGTGGAATAACCGTAACCTAGCATTTTCCTCATGCTCTTTTTTAATTGCCTGCCTTAACGCTCTTGCACTGCCTGGTTGCTTTTCGATATTTTTAGTATCATTAATTTTCGACATATGCCGATTAGTATATACCGATATAGGTATAGTGGTAGATTTTTTATCGCTTTAAAAGCGGAGAATAGGAACTATGAAAGAGCAACAAGTGTTGCACTTTATTTTGATGGCTAATATAACAAGGAGAGCTGAAATGAAAAGTACACTTTTAATCGCACTATTATGCAGTGTTTGTGTAATTAATGTAAATGCAAGTGAACAGGTGGCGTTAAATGCCGGTGTTAAAGCGTCAGGTTTTTCTGGTGAACGCATAACTGTTGCTGGGAATGACGTGAATAATGCTTTAAGACTCAAATTTATTAGTCGACGCGGGTATCAAAATCCAGAAGTGAAGAATAAGGATGACTACAAAGCAGATGATGTTTGGGTAGGTGCTACTTATATTGATGAAAGAGAATCTAAAGCAAGTAAAAGACTCAATAGACAATTTAGGAGTAAACGACCATATATCGATTACCAATTTGATTAGTGCCTTACATGTAAAAAAACGGACATTCGTCCGTTTTTTTCATTATCTTACCTTTCATTCGAAGGTCTAGATTTCGGGTATGCAAATCCGTGAGTCGATTGGCGATTTGATTGAGTTGTTCGGCTTCCATTGAATGTCTTCTACTAAGCGATTGCAAAAACGAGATTATACAACAAAGCAAGCAAAAAGCACTTCACATCGCGCAGCGAATAACCGCAAACACACTTGCAGAATAAAACAATGTTAATAGTTGTCATTTTTATGTCACACAATATTTTTACACTCGTATTCGAGCAACAAAATTACCTTATCAAAAGCATTGCTAATTTAATTTAATTGTCATTATTTATTTTTACTTATGGAGTTTAAAATGCAAACAAAGTTTATTAAATCATTAGCCACAGCAGCTGTCATTGCAGCCGCATTTGGTGCACAATCGTCTCACGCAGAGCAAAGAGTTATCAAAATTGATGGTTCTAGCACTGTCTACCCTATTACTGAAGCAGTCGCTGAAGAGTTTCAAAATGACACTAAAATAAGAGTAACCGTTGGTATTTCAGGTACTGGTGGCGGCTTTAAAAAATTCTGCCGTGGTGAAATAGACATTTCAGACGCTTCACGCCCTATTAAGCAAAAAGAAATCGACAAATGTAAAGCGGCTGGCATCCAGTTCATCGAAATCCCAGTGGCATTTGATGCATTAACCGTTGTTATTAACCCAAAAAATGACTTTGCTAAAACTATGACTGTTGCTGAGCTGAAAAAAATATGGGAACCAGCTGCACAAGGCAAACTAAAAACTTGGAAATCAATTAACCCAGCATGGCCTGATCAAAAATTGGCATTATTTGGTCCAGGTGCTGACTCAGGTACATTCGACTACTTTACAGAAGCGGTTGTGGGCAAATCAAAATCTAGCCGTGGTGACTTCACGGCATCAGAAGATGACAACATACTTGTAAAAGGTGTTGCTGGTGATATAGGTGGTCTTGGTTACTTTGGTTATGCCTATTACGAAGAGAATAAAGATATACTAACAGCTGTTGCTGTTAAGAAAGACGCTGCTAGTAAAGCAGTGTTGCCTTCTAAAGAAGCCATTGAAGATGGTACATACACACCCCTGGCACGCCCAATCTTCATCTACGTAAATGCAACACGTGCTGCATTTGATCCTAAATTAAAAGCATTCGTTGATTACTACTTAGCGAAAAGTAAGCCTTTAATTGAAGAGGTAAAATACGTGCCACTACCAACAGCTGAGCAAGCTGCTGTTGTTGCTCACTGGAAAGCGCTAAAACCAGGTTCAGGCTTCGGTGGCAAAGCACAAGTCGGTGTGAAAATGAGTGATATTTTGAAAAACATCAAATAAATACTTAACTTTAGTACCACCTATTAGCATCATAGAAAACGGCCAGTTATGGCCGTTTTTTCATCTAAAAGCAACACACCAAGATTAACAAGCGTTAGAATACGCATATTATTTTTTGTCATTAAACTGTCACAATAGAACCGTAAGATGGCAACACTAATTACTAGGGATAATCATGAACACAGCTAAATTAATCTTAAAGCGCACTATTCAGTTAACGAGTGCAATCGCCATCGCATCTGCTTTAGGTGCATGCTCTAAATCTGAAGACACAACTGCAAGCGCTGATGTAGGGGTTTTTGACCCAAAAGCAATCGTCAAAATTGATGGTTCAAGTACTGTATTTCCTGTGACAGAAGCGGTTGCAGAAGAGTTTCAAATTGATACAAAAATAAAAGTAACGGTTGGTATCTCAGGTACTGGCGGCGGCTTTAAAAAATTCTGCCGTGGTGAAACGGATATTTCAGGCGCTTCACGCCCGATCAAACAAAAAGAAATCGAAAAATGTAAAGAGGCTGGCATCGAGTTTATTGAGCTGCCGATTGCTTTTGACGCATTAACCGTTGTGATTAACCCAGCTAATGACTTTGCAAAAGAAATGACTGTAGCCGAGTTAAAAACAATCTGGGGCCCAGAGGCACAAGAAACCATCATTTCATGGAATCAAGTGAATCCAGCATGGCCTGAGCAACCACTTAAATTATTTGGCCCAGGCGCTGATTCAGGTACCTTTGATTACTTTACTGAAGCGGTTGTTGGTAAATCAAAATCTAGCCGTGGTGACTTCACAGCATCAGAGGATGACAACGTACTAGTGACTGGTGTTGCTGGTGACAAAGGTGGTATCGGTTACTTTGGCTATGCATATTATGAAGAAAATAAAGACAAACTTTCAGCGGTAGCGGTTTCGGAAGAAGCTGGAAAAGCAGGTGTTTTACCTTCTAAAGAGTCAATCGAAGACGGCACATATACGCCGCTTGCTCGCCCTATTTTCATCTATGTGAAGAAAAGTGCTGCAGAAGAAAAAGCGCATGTAAAAGCATTTGTTGATTACTACTTAGAAAATGGTCGCCCATTGATTGAAGAAGTAAAATACGTACCATTACCTGCTGAAGACCAAGCTGCTGTTGTTGCCCATTGGAATGCATTAAAAACGGGTACTGGCTTTGTTGATGGGAAATCAGAAGTTGGTGTAAAAATCAAAGATTTACTAGACCGCGTTCGGTAGTTCTTAAGTTCAATAGTCTTTAACATAGTTACTATTTCTTAATGTTTTATTCAATCGCTACAATACGGAAGTTAAATTAACGTGAATACGGCCACTACAGTGCTAGAGTCTACTCAAGGCACAACTATCAGCCCGCGTCTTGCTAAGAACTTTAGACGTAATATTAAAGAACGTTTGATTGAAATCTTGCTTATGTTGTGTGCACTCTCTGCAGTGTTTACAACAGTGGCGATTGTAGCGATTCTTGTCTATGAATCATTTGCGTTCTTTGAATTCGTTTCAATCGTAGACTTTTTGACAGACAACCAATGGACGCCTTTATTTGAAGATGCACATTACGGCATCATGCCATTGGTTTCTGGTACGCTTACCATTTCCTTTGTTGCATTAGCCTTTGCCGTTCCTGTTGGCACGATTGCGGCGATTTACTTGTCTGAATTTGCATCTCATAAAACACGAGAAACAGTTAAACCGATTCTAGAGTTATTAGCTGGTGTGCCAACCATTGCCTTTGGTTACTTTGCGCTACTCTTAGTCACACCGCTATTGCAAGTGATTTTTCCTGACCTACCAACATTCAACATGTTAGGCCCAGGTATTGTGATTGGCATTATGGTCGTGCCTTATATTGCATCCGTTTCTGAAGATGCGATGCGCGCTGTTCCAATGAGTATGCGCGAAGGCTCTTACGCGATGGGTGCAACACGCTTCCAAACAGCCATGCGCGTTGTAACGCCAGCGGCAATCTCAGGTATTATCGCTGCTTATATCTTAGCGATTTCACGTGCCATTGGTGAAACCATGGTCGTTGCGATTGCAGCCGGGCAGCAGCCCAACCTTACTTTTAACCCAATGGACTCTGCCGCAACGATAACGGCTTATATTGTGCAGGTCGCCATGGGTGATTTACCGCATGGCAGCATTGGTTATCAAAGTATCTTTGCCGCTGGTTTAGTCTTGATGTTAATGACCTTGTTCTTTAATGTTCTTGGTCACTTCACCCGTAAAAAATTCCGCGAGGCTTATTAATGTCAGATCAAAAAGTAGCATCGTCACTGAAAGATATCGACTCAGTGAGAACAATGATTAAACGCGCCAAGTTCAATGACCATATATTTGGCATGATTGGCTTGCTATGTATCACTCTTATCCTCATCACACTGCTTATTTTGTTTGTGGATTTAGTGATTGATGGCTTTCCACAATTAACTAATTGGGACTTCTATAGCAACTTCCCTTCACGTCGTGCTGCCAGAGCTGGTTTATTGTCTGCGCTTGTTGGCTCATCACTTGTGATGTTGGTGACCTTCATCTCGGCAGTGCCAATAGGCGTTGGCGCTGCGATTTACCTAGAGGAATATGCCCCTAAAAACTGGCTCACTGAAATTATTGAAGTAAACGTGACTAACCTAGCGGCCGTGCCATCTATCATTTACGGTCTCTTAGCATTAGGTTTATTTGTCTATACGTTTGATTTTGGCAACAGTATTTTAACGGCAGGGCTAACGCTAGGTTTGTTGATATTACCGATTGTCATCGTAGCGACGAGAGAATCTATTCGAGCGATTCCTGTTGCGATTAGAGAGGCTGCTTACGCAGTAGGCGCGACAAAAGGTCAAGTGGTTGGTCAACACGTGGTTAAGTATTCAGCAGGCGGCATATTAACGGGTGTGATTATTGGTATGGCACGTGCAATTGGTGAAACAGCACCTGTGATTACCATTGGTGCATTAACGTTTATTGCTTTCTTACCAGAAGCGCCAATATCAACGACACCACCATTTCTTAACTTTGAATGGTTAACATCTAGCTTTACCGTGTTACCGATTCAAATGTTTAGTTGGCTATCACGCCCTAGTTCAGCATTCCACGTCAATGCAGCAGCGGCTGGCGCCATTATTATTCTAGTCACCCTACTGATGAATGCGGTTGCAATCAAAATGCGCTATAACATTCGCAAGAAAATTAAGTGGCAATAATGGCATTAAGCTAGATTTAATCAACAAACTTTATTTAGAAAATATTACTCTTAGGGAATTGAATATATGGCGAATGCCGACCTAACAATCAAAGCAGAAGTACGTGACTTTAACTTCTTTTATAGCAACGGTTTTCATGCGCTAAAAAATATTAACCTGCCGTTATATGAAAACAAGATTACGGCCTTAATCGGCCCATCTGGCTGTGGTAAATCAACGTTATTACGTTCATTCAATCGCATGCATGACCTGTACCCGGGCAATCGTTATAAGGGTCAAATTGTCATGCAGCCAGATAACACCAATATTTTAAACCAAAATGTCGACCCAATTGAAGTGCGTATGCGTATTAGCATGGTGTTCCAGAAGCCAAACCCATTTCCAAAATCTATTTTTGAGAATGTAGCTTACGGTTTACGCGTGCGTGGTGAAAAAAATAAACGTTTACTAGCAGACAAAGTAGAAGAGGCGTTAAAAGGCGCAGCTTTGTGGGATGAAGTAAAAGACCGCCAAAAAGACTTAGCATTTAATTTATCTGGTGGTCAGCAGCAACGTTTATGTATTGCACGTGCCTTGGCAACCGATCCTGAAATAATGTTATTTGATGAACCAACTTCAGCATTAGACCCAATTGCAACAGCTAATATTGAAGAACTGATGAATGACTTACGTGGTAAGCTCACTATCCTAATCGTCACACATAATATGCAGCAAGCGGCGCGTGTTTCTGACTACACTGCTTATATGTATATGGGTGATTTGATTGAACATGACAAGACGGGCGATATTTTCATCAAGCCTAAAGACAAACGGACTGAAGATTACATTACTGGCAGAATTAGCTAAACTTAAAATAATGGCTTTAAGTAATGCCGACAACAATATCAATTAACTAACCTTAACGTTAGGAAGAATATATGATCGACACAATACACCTTTCGACCCAATTTGACGAAGATTTAGAGCGACTAAGAAGCCGTGTACTAGAAATGGGCGGCTTAGTAGAGTCACAAATCAACATGACCACGGCAGCCTACGCTAACAATAATAGTGCTGCAGTACTAGATGTACTAGAGAATGACCGTGATGTGAATGCGTTTGAAAAAATCATTGATGATGACTTGATTCATGTGATTGCAAAACGCCAACCGACTGCTTCTGACTTACGTCTGGTGATGGCGATTAGCAAAATGGTGACCGACCTTGAGCGATCAGGTGATGAAATTAAGAAAATGGCGAAAAGCATACGCCGTATTCAAGAACGCGATGTGACGGTACTAAAAGCAACGACTGATGTAAGACACCTAGCCGATGCTGCAAGTAAGCAAATAAGAAGTGCCTTAGATACCTTTGCGAGACTTGATGCAACAGAAGCAAGAACGGTCATTGATGCAGATGAAGCACTCGATAAAGAGTTTAAAGCCATTGTAAGACAGCTTATTACTTTCATGATGGAAGATCCTCGCTCTATTACAACAGCGATGGATATCATTACGATTGCACGTGCAATTGAGCGCGTTGGTGACCATGCGAAAAACATTGCTGAACAAGTCATTTATATTGTTGAGGGTCGCGACGTTCGTCACATGAGTGACAACGAGTCATAACGGCTGATTAAACTTGGATGGCATTCGCCCATCCAAGACCCTTTACATCACTGCACGACCACCGACTAAACCACGCTTACCCTTGCATTACTAAACAATTGGCGATACATTGATTTGTAATCGTCATATTAAGTATGTGACCGTTTTAGTAACTGTCACATACTAGAAACAAACTTTTGCTATATTAGTAAATCAATGAAAAATCAATCAATTAGCTTACTTGATCGCGACTTAAGTATTTTAAGTTTTAACGAACGTGTATTATCTCTTGCCCAACGACAAGACTACCCGCTACTAGAACGTTTAAGGTTTTTATGTATTGTCGCTTCCAACTTAGATGAGTTCTTTGAAGTACGTATGGAAGCACAAATAGAAGCCTTACAAGATGGCGTAGGCGATGGTAATATTTCAGTAGAAACTTACGAAAAAATTTCAGAAAAAGCGCATCAGTTAGTCGAGAAGCAGTACTATTTATTCGAACATGAGCTCATGCCCGCTTTAGAAAAACAAGGCGTCGCACTCATTTCTAGTCACTTACGCACACCTGATCAAAAGAAATGGGTTGCGCAATACTTTCAGGCTGAAGTTAAGCCACTGTTATTACCGATTGCATTAGATCCTTCTCACCCATTTCCACAAGTAGCCAATAAAGCGCTTCACTTTATTGTAGAGCTTGAAAATAAATCCAAAAAAACACCGTCTATTGCAATCGTACGTGTGCCTCAAGTGTTACCTAGAATCACACGTTTACCTGCTCGTTTAAGCAAAAAACAACAATGCTTTGTGTCACTTACAAGTATTATTCGCGCCCATTTGCCTGATTTATTTCAAGGTGCAAAAATAATAAACTTCTCACAGTTTCGGGTCACTAGAAACTCTGATTTAGAAGTTGATGAAGATGATGTGCGTAATTTACGCACAGCGCTACGCCAAGAGCTTGCTTACAGACCTTATGGCGAACCAGTTAGGTTAGAGGTAGCAATAGATTGTGATGAAGCGCTGTCAGACTTTTTGCTCGAACAATTTGAACTGCCTCAGTCTGCGCTTTATAAAGTAAATGGACCAGTGAACCTCGGTAGACTCATACAGTTACCAGATGAAGCAAGTGATGCCAAGTTGTCCTTCCCGACATTTACACCTGCATGGCCTAAGGCACTTTCAACGAATACACCGATGTTTTCACAGCTGAGGAAACGCGACATTCTGATTCACCAGCCGTTTGAAAGCTTTGAGGCGGTTATCCAGCTACTGCAAGAAGCCGTGCATGATCCAGACGTACTAGCCATTCACCAGACAATCTATCGCGCAGGTTCTGATCCGCGTATCTTAAACTTACTCCAAGAAGCCGTACAACGCGGCAAAGAAGTACTTGTTGTGGTTGAGTTAAAAGCGAGGTTTGATGAAGCTGCTAATATCAACTGGTCTGAAGCACTTCAATCAGTCGGTGCACAAGTCGTTTATGGCATTGTTGGTTTAAAAACCCATGCCAAAATGTGCCTTATTATGCGTAGAGAAGGCCGTTCTATTAAACGCTATGGTCACCTTTCTACTGGAAATTACAATCCTAAAACAGCTAAGCTATATACCGACTTTAGCATGCTAACCAGCGACCTCACGATGACCAGAGAAATGGAGCAAATATTCCGCCATTTAACCAGTGAATTGCCACTGCCAAGAATGCGAAAATTACTTGCCTCACCATTTACATTGCATAAAACGATGCTCAGATATATTGCTTCTGCAGGTAATGCAGCTGCAAAAGGCAAACCAGCTAAAATCATGATTAAAACTAACTCACTCACCGATGAGGCATTGGCGTTGGCATTAATTAGAGCGGCCAAAAAAGGCGTGATCATTGATTTAATCGTCCGTAGCGCTTGTGTATTACCTCTTGGTGCGAAAAGCCTACACAATCGCATTCGCGTACATTCGGTTGTCGGCCGCTTCTTAGAACACTCAAGAGCTTTTTACTTTGAAATAGACGGTAAAGTAAAACTATGGTTATCGAGTGCAGATTGGATGTCTCGCAATATGCTAAGACGCGTAGAAGTGGCTTGGCCAATCTTAGATGAAGAAATGCAAAAACGAGTGTTAGATGAGTCGTTTACACCTTACTTAAACGATAATATTGATGCTTGGGCACTCACTCCTGACGGTAGCTATCAAACCGTCAGTAGCTTACAGGCTTGCAGTCACAAACCAAGCAAACCATTATCAGCTCAAACGTTTCTTTTACAAAAGAATCGCTAAGGCTAGCTAAAGATTAAAAACGCGTTACATGGCGGCAATGGATAAACGCCAGTTTGTTTTCTTCCAAGCAATCACTTCCTCTTCCAGTAAATAAGCCGATTGTGGGTGACTCTCCATCCAGCCATCCAGTACGGTTAACTGCACAGTATCATTTACGTACTTAAATTTATTAATCCCGCTCAACGCTGGTTGATTCCGAGAGTGGCAAAGAATAATGGCTAAGCGTAAACAAGCTAGCGACACAACCATCTGCTCTCCTACCTTGTCTAAATCTATTTTTTTAACCTTTCCATGCTGCCCTAAAACGAGCAAGCTAAGGTGATGCAGCTCACTTTGAGAGAAGCCCATTAGCTCCGTATGCTCTAAGATATAAGCGCCATGCCGGTGATAACCACCATGAGAAATGACACTCCCAATTTCATGACATTGCGCCGCCCAGTTCAGCAATCGCCTTTGCTCTTGAATCTCACTTTTCTTAAGGTTTAAATCATCAACAACCATATCAAATAAATATGCTGCGGCTTCTTTGACATGCTCTGCATGTGTTACATCCACTGGAAAACGCTTTAACAACAAGCGGACCGAAGCCTCCTTAGTATAAATCAACCCATCACTCGCCTCTGCCGCCATGTCATAAAACAGACCATGCCGCAAAGCCCCTCTCGCCACATACAAAGTATCAATTTTTAACAAATCGAAAATGGCGCGCAACACGCTTAAGCCGCCGCCAATAACCGCATTACGCTCTTCTTTTAATCCTGACAATTTCAAGCGGCTTGCCTGCTTCGCCTTGATTAGCTCATCACGCAACCAATCAAGTCCTTTTTTGGTAATCTCACCCTCTGTAAACCCAGCCTGTGCTAATACATCTCCCACTGCACCAACGGTACCAGATGCACCATAGGCAACGTCCCAATGCTTATGTCCATAAGACTTGGCAATTACATCTAAAAATGATGTTGCAGCCACTTCAGCACGCTTAAGGTTTTTGGCGGAAAGTTCACCATCGGGAAAGTATTTTAATGACCATGCAACAGAGCCAACACGTAATGAATCTGTCTTCAGTGCATCAAAGTGTTGCCCCAACACGAATTCTGTAGAACGACCACCAATATCAATCACTAACCGGAGCTCATCTGATTGCGGCAAAAAGTGGCTGACCCCTTGATAGATAAGCCTAGCCTCTTCTACCCCAGAAATCACTTCTACTTTGTAACCCAGCGCTTTTTTCGCCAAGCTAAGAAAGTCATCTGTATTCCTTGCTTCTCTGAGGGTTTGTGTTGCAACTGCCCGCACATTTTGTTTAGGGAATCCTTTAAGTGCCTCTCCAAAACGCTCCAAACATTTAACCCCGCGCTCAATGGCAGCATCATTTAAATTGCGGTTCTCATCTAAATCAGCACCTTGCCTGACCGCCTCTTTAATATAATCAACACGCTGTATTTGTCCGCCAACATGATGCGCTATCTCTAAACGAAAACTATTTGACCCTAAATCAACAGCCGCAAGTAAAGTCTCTGCACCAATTGTCATTTCTTTATCCATGCTGTATTTATAGCATATTCAGAATACTTCATGATGGTAGTTAGTTAAAAATTGATGAATAAAAGTCGTGCTCTATTGGTCAATCAAGGTCATGGAAGGTAGGGATGATTTGTTTGAGTTGTATCGCTCGATTGTTTTTTGATAAAAGCGTCCCAACCGCTCCGCTTGCGATTTAGCTGACCAGACTGTTAACGCATACGATTTGGCTGTTTGGCTTAACAAGTCACGTTTCGCATGGTCTTCAATCAGTACAGCTACTTTCTCAGAAAATGCATTCGTAGATTCAGGTGAAATCATTGCGCCCTGCCCTTCAACCAAAATAGATGCCGTACCCAACTCAGCAATCGCCACTACAGGTGTCCCTTGTGCCATGGCTTCTAGCAAGACAAGCCCTTGCGTTTCACTTTTCGATGAAAAGACAAAAACATCTGCAGCTTTGTAACAAGCATTGAGCTCAGTTTCACGATCTAAATAACCGATAAATTTAACGTTACCTTCAATTTTTAACGTAATGGCAAGCTGATGTAACGACTTCTCAGCAGGGCCTTCGCCGGCAACCACGAGCAATACATTTGGATGCCGTTCAGCGAGCACCTTAACCATTTCAAATAGAAAAGGAATGTTCTTCTCAAAGGCAACACGGCCAACATAGAGCAGCATGGGGCGTTTATTCTCAATCTGATACTTTTGTTTAAACTGCAAGCCATTCGACTCGGTAAAACTCCCTGCCTGCAACCCTGTGGGAATGACATTCGCTTGTAACTTGACTCCATACGTTCTGAGCACATCTAGCATAGGCTGTGAAGGTACAACAATCGCATCCACGGCATTGCATTGTTTCTTAGAAATAAAGCGCGCTAGGCCTCTTGCCATATTTTTTGGAATCCAAGGCAGGTAGTGATGTAAGTAGTCTTCAAAGAAAGTATGATAAGTTTCCACACAGGGAATGTTTAACTGCTTAGCGAGCTTCAACCCCAAGTAATGCGCAACAAAGGGGGTATTCACATGAATGATGTCGTAGTTTGCTTTTTTCAGTTCTGGTAATTGTTTTAATGCCTCACCATACTTCATCAATCTATCTTCAGGATCAAAGTAAATACTCCGTGCTGCAATACGCTTGATAGAAAGCGCTTCCGATTCTTGTTGACCGTAATCTGGCGCAATCAAATCAACCGTATGCCCTAGTGTTTCTAATTGGCTCATAAAGGTTTTAATAGAAGTTGAAACGCCATTCACTCGCGGAAAGTAAACATCAGAAATAAAAAGTATTTTCATATGCATCACATGTCAGGTTATCGATTAGATAGATGCTAATGGCCAACTATGACAGCTTCATGAATATGACAAATGTTTCAGATTTACTTTAAGCAATGTCATTTAATCTTCATAAAACCATGTCACATTAACGGCATGCAGATACAAAAAACATTAAACGCAATGTTTTGGTGCTTCCCACTCACTATTTATTCATTAGATGCTGATGCTTGGGGTTTATACACACATGTATATTTTGCACAATCATTATTAATAGCCGCTCCCTTACTAGACAAGCGATTTAGAGAGGCGATCAAACGTTTCCCTGAACTAGTCATGGCGGGTGCTTGCTTACCTGACTTAGCAGTCATTTCTAAAAAATTTAGCACCACACATCAATGGCAAAAAGCTGAATACTTAATTCAAAATGCCGAAACACTTGAAGAAACGGCAGTTGCCATCGGCTATGCCAACCACCTATATGTGGATGTGATTGCCCACAACCACTTTGTACCGGCTCACGAAGCTCTTTGGGCACATGAAAGTATTTTTACTCACATTGCATCAGAATGGGCGATGGATGTGCACATAGAGAAATCCTTACGCAATACGCCAGGACAACTACTGTCCACACACGCGACATTCATTAGTCACTTTATCGCGCCGTGTTTTGAACAGCCTCAACGCTTAGTGAAAAATAAACTAATGACCTTGGCGTATGCAGATCGGCTGCTAAGAAGCGTGAAGCTCCCAAACATTATTCACCAATGCATCCACTTTAATAATCGCAAAAAACACAAACACTTTAATTACTATATTAATGAAACAAAAAATGCCTTAACAAGCTTCCATAAAGTCCTTAATGGCCACCGCCCGAACTGGCACCCAGAGTTGCCTGTAATTGAGGACTTGACCCGTATTAGCATATGGCGAAAACACTGTCTAGAAACCATGCATATTAACCATGCCGAACCGATTCGATATTACGCAGACTAGTTGGATACCATGTTCATTAGATAGTAAAAAAGCGATGCTTTGCATCGCTTTTTTAATCGCTTCCGGGAGAAAGCCTAAAGCACAATTGTCATTGATGTTAGCGACATCGCAATACCAATCATAGCACCAGCTAACACATCACTAGGGTAATGCAGACCTAAGACAACACGTGATAATGCAACCATGATGCAAAATGGAATAACCAAAACAGGTAATGACGGGTAGTAAGCTAATGCCATACAGGTAAAAATAACCGCATGTAAAGTATGGCCTGATGGGAAGCTAAAGTAGTCTAAAGGCTTACCAGTTAACCAGACATCATGTAATACTTGATAAGGCCTTGGACGTAGTGTTTTCCCCTTCAACCATTTATAGACCAGAGTACCCAGTAACCCAGTAGCAACAATATGGAGTACAGGCACCCAAGCAGCTTCGCCTTTTACTAAGACAATACCCAGTAACATGGCGTACCAAAATATACCATCACCTAAACGGCTCATCAACCTAAACCAGTCTCGCACAAATGGATATTGGCTTGCATGACTCATTTTGACACATAAAGCGCTATCAAAATGATTCATACGTTCCATATAAAATCGCATTCTATTTGTCATCACAATCTCCTTATACAACTGTTTACGAGACTAGAATGCATTTTTAATATGTCAAATTAGTGACTATAGAGTGAATGTTTTATTATCAAAAAAAATAGTTTTATTGATATAGCTAAGAATACATTGGCTAATTGCTTTGCGATTTCACAACAGCTGCAATACGTTCAGCTAGCTTTTGCACCAGTGCAGCATCTTGACCTTCAATCATAACGCGGATTTTTGGTTCCGTTCCAGAAGCACGTAACAGCACACGACCAGCATCTTTTAATTCATCTTCGGCTTGTTTAACGGCAGATTGAATTTCAGGACTTTGTAAGTCAAGCTTGTGTTTAGTCGTAACATTAATCAACACTTGTGGGTAGAGTGGAATCTCTTTACTCATTTGTGCTAATGTTTTTCCACTTTGTTTCAACGCATGCAGCACTTGCAAGGCCGCAATGATAGCATCGCCACTGGTGTGTTTATCTAGAGTCAGAATGTGACCTGAATTCTCACCACCGAGCTGCCAATTCTTTTCTTTCATTAATTCCAATACATAACGATCACCTACATTCGATCGACCGAATGGAATTTGATGCTTTTGTAAGGCGTGTTCTAAAGCAAGATTGGTCATTAATGTACCCGCAACACCACATTTAAGCTTGCCTTTTGCATATAAACCTAAAGCAATGATGTATAGCAATTGATCACCATCTAGCAACTCACCATTGGCCGCCACCATTAATACGCGGTCACCATCACCATCAAAAGCAATCCCTAGGTCAGCCTGATGTTCTACCACGGCTTTCTGCAAGGCTTCTGGATGCGTAGAGCCAACATTTAAATTAATGTTCATGCCATTTGGCTGATTACCAATGGCAATGACTTCAGCCCCCAATTCATGGAACACTGGTGGAGCAACGTGATAAGTAGCACCATTTGCACAATCCAATACGATTTTTAAACCGCGTAAATCCATGTCATTAGGAAACGTACTTTTACAAAATTCAATATAGCGCCCAGCAGCATCATCAATGCGTTTGGCTTTACCCAGTTGAGCTGGCTCCATCATACCCATTGGCTTATCTAACTCAGCTTCAATCGCATGTTCAATCTCATCGCCTAGCTTTTCACCAGCGCTAGAAAAGAACTTAATGCCATTGTCATAATAAGGGTTATGTGATGCGGAAATAACGATACCAGCTTGCGCGCGTAAAGCGCGTGTTAGATAAGCAATCGCCGGTGTTGGCATTGGTCCTGTCATCAAAGCATTCACACCAGCAGCGGTTAAACCAGCCTCTAAAGCAGCTTCTAACATATAGCCAGAAATGCGTGGGTCTTTTCCAATCAAAACCGTAGGGTGTGCCCCTTTTGCAAGGTTATTTTGTAGACCGACAAAAACCCGTCCTGCTGCATAACCTAAACGCATCACAAACTCTGGTGTAATCGGGTATTCCCCGACTTTTCCACGAATGCCATCTGTACCGAAATATTTTTTAGCCATGTTTCATTCTTCTTTTTTTAATCATTTTTTATAGCATATAATTATTAATAGCTACTACTTATGCCTCTTTGGGTAGTATCGCAGTGACCACTTTCAATGCTTCAACGGTCGCTTTCACATCATGTACGCGTAGTATTTTCGCCCCATTAATAGCCGAAACCACAGCAGCAGAAACACTGACATATAAGCGGGCATCAATATCATTGCCTGTCATTTGCCCTAATACAGACTTACGTGACAACCCAACCAATACTGGATAACCAGTATTCGCTAATGTATTCAACTGTTGAATTAAGGTGATATTGTGCGTACGCGTTTTGCCAAAACCAAAGCCAGGATCAATCATTAGGCGATTTTTTTGAATCCCAGCTTGATCACAAGTAGCAACACGGTCTAATAAGAAGGTTACCACGTCTTCAACCACATCATCATAGTGCGGGTCGTCTTGCATATTCCGAGGTTCACCTTGCATATGCATTAAACACACAGCAACATAAGCATTCGCAACAACCTCTATCGCACCAGCTTCTTGCAATGCCTTCACATCATTCACAATACTAGCGCCAGCTGCTATCGCTGCCTGCATCACGGCAGGCTTATAGGTGTCAATTGAAATAGGAATATCAATCTTGTTAGCAAGCGATTCAATCACAGGAATCACACGGTCCAACTCTTCTTGCAAACTGACAGGCTCCGCATTAGGGCGTGTTGACTCACCACCAATATCGATAATATCAGCGCCTTCTTCAATGAACTTGTAGGCTTGTGTAACAGCGATGTCTGTTTGTGAATAATGACCGCCATCGGAAAAGGAATCAGGCGTGACATTAAGGATACCCATGACGCGTGGGCTAGTTAAATCTAATGTAAATTGTCCGCAATGTAGCTTCATAAAATAATAAGGGACTGGCTTCAGGGCAGTCCCTTATTTTAACCTAACTCTTATTTACACAAACAATTAACTTTTTGCACTCGGCTGCGGCTTAGACGTTGCCGCTGGGGTGGGGGTAGAACCTCCACCCGTCTTGCTATTATCATTTTTACTTGATTGCTTAGGCTTTGATTCTCTTACTGGCGTACCCGCCATAATGTCATCAATCTGATCTGCATCGATGGTTTCAAGTTCCATGAGTGCCGCTGTCATGGCTTCAACTTTGTCACGGTTATCTTCTAGTAACTTACGCGCAATCGCATATTGCTCATCAAGGATGCGACGAATTTCAGCATCGACTTTCTGCTGTGTAGCTTCTGAAACAGTCTTAGCACTCATGCTACCAAATAATGAATCCTGTTCATCCCCTGCATAAACCATGGTGCCTAGGGCATCACTCATACCGTACTTAGTGACCATATCCCGTGCTAGCTTTGTTGCACGTTCGAAGTCATTAGAAGCACCTGTCGACATTTGATTCACAAACACTTCTTCAGCAATTCGACCACCGAATAAGATGGAAATCTCTTCTAGCATTTTGACCTTGTAATTACTAATGCGATCAAACTCTGGCAATTGCCATGTTAATCCTAACGCCCAACCACGCGGCATAATCGTCACTTTGTGTACTGGGTCAGCATTTGGTAGTAACTTTGCCACCACCGCGTGACCTGATTCATGATAAGCCGTATTACGACGCTCCTCTTCACGCATGACCATTGATTTACGCTCAGGCCCCATGAAGATTTTATCTTTTGCATCTTCAAAATCAGCCATATCAACGGTGCGCTTATTACGTCGAGCAGCGAACAGAGCCGCTTCATTTACAAGGTTAGCCAGATCAGCACCACTCATACCTGGTGTACCACGCGCCAATATATCCGCCTTCACATTTGGGTCAGATGGTACTTTACGCATATGTACTAATAGAATTTGCTCGCGACCTTTAATATCTGGTAGTCCAACCATGACTTGACGGTCAAAGCGGCCTGGACGTAGCAAAGCTTTATCAAGCACATCAGCACGGTTAGTTGCCGCAATCACAATTACACCAGAGCTTGGTTCAAAACCATCCATTTCAACCAGCATTTGGTTGAGGGTTTGCTCGCGCTCATCATTGCCGCCACCAGTGCCTGATCCACGGCTACGACCCACTGCATCAATCTCGTCAATAAAGATAATGCAAGGTGAGTTTTTCTTAGCCGTCTCAAACATGTCGCGCACACGAGATGCACCAACGCCAACAAACATTTCTACGAAGTCTGAACCAGAGATCGTAAAGAAAGGCACTTTTGCTTCACCGGCAATGGCACGCGCTAATAAGGTTTTACCTGTTCCTGGCGGACCTACCATCAATACTCCGCGGGGCATACGTCCACCGAGTTTTTGGAATTTGCTTGGGTCACGTAAGAACTCGACTAACTCAGCCACTTCTTCTTTGGCTTCATCACAACCTGCTACATCAGCAAATGTCGTTTGATTATTCGTTTCATCCAACTGTCTAGCTTTACTCTTACCAAAGGAAAAAGGACCACCGCCTTTACCGCCACCTTGCATTTGGCGCATAAAGAAAATCCAAACACCAATCAGCAAAATCATCGGGAACCATGACATGAGGATTTCTAATAGCAGTGAGCGCTTCTCTTCAGCCTTGGCTTCAACCTCAACATTGTATTTGAGTAAATCACTCACCATCCACAAATCACTCGGCGCATACGTACTAAAAGTTTTGTCGTCTCTTGTTGTGCCGCGAATAATCCGTCCATCAATCTGTACTTTTTGGACTTGGCCTTTTTTCACATTCTCCATAAATTGCGAATACACAATTTGAGAGGATGCTTTATTCGTGCTGCCAAACTGTTGAAACACAGTCATCAATACAAGTGCAATAGCAATCCAAATGGCAATATTTTTTGCGATATTATTCACAAGTTTTCCTTTTTAAGCTGAGCAGCCCATGCTAAAAAAGCACCGTGACCACTCATAGTCTTTATCCAATTAACGTTGGTTAATTAATTTCCAGCTACTTTACTAAAACCTACTTACGACCTAGGCCTAGCAAATATGTTTCGTTGCTACGCCCTCTTGATGCTTTTGGCTTTCTTGTCACGACTTTATCAAACTCTGATCGCATCCGCTTCACGATATCATCAAACCCTGCACCCATGAAAACTTTGACTAAAAAGTTACCATTTGGTTTTAACCACTGTTGACTAAATTCCAATGCTAGCTCAATCAAGTAAATAGCGCCAGCTTGGTCGGCATATTTCACTCCACTTATATTGGGGGCCATATCAGCAATCACAAGGTCAACTTGTTTATTATTCAACTTTTCTTCTAATTCTTTTAAAACACTTTCTTCACGAAAGTCACCCTGAATAAACTCTACCCCAGCAATAGTGTGCATGTCTAATAAATCTAACCCAATAATACGTCCCTGACCTTTTAAACGTTGCTTAGCCACTTGGCACCAGCTACCCGGTGATGAACCAAGGTCAACAATCGTCATTCTCGGTCTAATCAACTTGTCTTTATCGTCTATCTCCATTAGCTTATAGGCTGCACGTGCACGATAACCCTCTTTTTGCGCGCGCTTCACATACTCATCATTCAGGTGCTCTTGCATCCAAGCTTTACTACGATTGCTGAGCTTCATACCAACAAGGCCTCATGTTTACTCGTATTACTATTAATAGCCTTCATGTTTATTATATGAATTCATGATAAAATCCATCCTATTTAAAGATTCGAAAAAGCGTACCAGTTCATGAAATTAAGTCCTAAACAAATTAGCCATCTACGTGGCATTGCCCACAACCTTAGCCCTGTTGTTATGATTGCAGATAAAGGCCTAACAGAAAACGTCATTAAAGAAATTGAAAGTGCCTTAAATTCGCATGAGCTAATTAAAATTAAAGTCGCTGGTGATGACAGAGATGTACGCAAAGCCATTTATACCGACATTTGCGAAAAAGCAAGTGCTGTAGCAGTGCATCATATTGGTAAACAGTTAGTCGTTTACCGTGCTAGCGAAATAATTAAAGAAAAGCAAAAAATCCATCTCCCTAAGCTGTAATGCTTTTTGCTAGAGTGTTTTATGTTTGAACGCTAAAATATCAAGCACTAAGGCCAAACCTAGCAAACACTCAAGCAAGTAAACCACACCTGATACACCATGCCATGCGGCAAACTGACTGGCATACTCACTTTGCATCACGGCAACAGGGTAAGCATTGACTTTTAACAGCGCTAAATGCGCTTGTATCCCAAAGTAGCTAACAATAATCAAGCAGACCATAGCTAGCACAATCCAGAAGCCACTTTGCTTGAAGCTTGCACGCTTAAGCTCAAGCCAATGTTGCAATAACAAATACAAACCACTACCTAAACCAATGTAGCTCGCGGTTGCAAATAAATGACCTGCCACTTTACCGGCTAAGGTTCTATCTTGAATGATATCAAACAAAATACTCGCAGTCAGCCCTGTCGCCCAAAGGCTACCAACCCAAAACACCACCACAACAATGGACAGCTTATGTAACATGGTTTGAAAGTCTGATTTGATATTTGATTTATATATACGGCTTAGACGTATAACACCTCAATAATTTCACACTCTCTAACACCGCCTGGCGCCATGACTTCAGCAATATCACCTTCTGATTTGCCAATTAATGCACGTGCAATAGGTGAGGCAATTGAAATCAAGCCACTTTTAATATCAGCTTCATCTTCGCCCACAATTTGGTAGATTTTACTTTCACCAGAATCCACATCTTCAAATTTTACCGTCGCACCGAACACAACGCGACCTTCTGAATTCAAGGTCGTTGGATCAATAATTTGCAAGTTAGATAATTTACCTTCCACTTCAGAAATACGGCCTTCAATAAAGCTTTGTTTTTCTTTTGCCGCCTCATATTCTGCATTTTCAGACAAATCTCCTTGCTCTCTGGCTTCTGAAATTGCTTGAATCACATTCGGGCGATCCACAGACCGAAGTTGTAGAAGCTCTGCTTTAAGTAATTCACCACCGCGCACTGTTACTGGAACTTGATGTCCTGCCATACTTCATACCTTATATAAAAAATAAACCACACTCACTGAGCGTGGTTTGAATTGAATTTCAACTGATTCAGTGTATTTTAAGCAAGCCTTTTGTGCAAGTCTTGAATCGACTCAACATGTAGCTCTTTCATCTCTGTCATGCCAATACAGGCAGCTTTAGCACCCGCGAGTGTTGTGTAGTAGGTCACTTTCTTTTGTAAAGCACTGTTTCGAATCTCGTAAGAGTCGGCCACCGCTTTTTTATCTTCTGTCACATTCACAATAAAATCAATCTCATTGTTTTTAATCATATCAACAACATGTGGGCGACCTTCTGCAACCTTGTTCACTTTGGTGACCGTTAAGCCATGCTCGGTTAGCGTTCTAGCCGTACCTCTAGTCGCAACCAACTCAAATCCTAATTTAGCAAGGTCTTGGGCAATATCAACTACTTTTTCATGATCCTCTTTACGCACACTAATAAACGCTTTTCCACCTTCTGGTAGCACAGCAGAAGCGCCCAACTGTGACTTAACAAAAGCCTCAGCAAACGTTTTACCAACACCCATCACTTCACCAGTTGATTTCATTTCTGGGCCAAGAATGATATCCACACCCGGAAATTTAATAAACGGGAATACCGCTTCTTTAACTGAGTAGTAAGGTGGTACGATTTCTTTCGTCACACCTTGTGACTTCAAACTTTGTCCCGCCATACAACGTGCAGCGATTTTCGCTAACTGCAAACCACAAGCTTTAGAAACAAATGGTACCGTACGTGATGCACGTGGGTTCACTTCTAATACATAAACCGTCATGCCTTGAATCGCAAATTGCACATTCATTAAACCTTTAACACCCAGTGCTAACGCCATTTTAACGGTCTGCGCGCGTAGCTCGTCTTGCAATTCAGCGCTCAAACTATAAGGAGGTAATGAACAAGCTGAATCACCTGAGTGAACACCCGCTTCCTCAATATGCTGCATGATTCCGCCAATTAAAACTTCTTCACCATCACAAATCGCATCAACATCAATTTCTAATGCATTGTTCAAGAAACGATCTAGTAATACAGGTGAATCGTTCGAAACTTTAACTGCTTCACGCATATAACGCTCTAGCTGACTTTGCTCATGCACGATTTCCATGGCACGGCCACCCAGCACGTAACTAGGACGCACTACCAATGGATAACCAATTTCTTCTGCTAAGCGAATCGCTTCTTCTGGCGCACGCGCAGTACGGTTAGGCGGTTGCTTCAACTCAAGTTCTTCCAGCATTTTTTGGAAGCGTTCACGGTCTTCTGCACAATCAATTGCATCAGGTGACGTACCAATAATTGGCACGCCTGCTTTTTCTAAAGCACGCGCTAATTTTAATGGAGTTTGACCACCATATTGCACAATCACGCCTGTTGGTTTCTCGATGTTCACAATTTCAAGTACATCTTCTAATGTCACTGGCTCAAAATACAAACGATCAGAAGTGTCATAATCGGTTGAAACTGTTTCAGGATTACAATTCACCATGATGGTTTCATAACCATCATCGCGCATCGCAAAAGCGGCATGCACACAGCAGTAATCAAACTCAATCCCTTGACCAATACGGTTAGGACCGCCGCCGAGCACCATGATTTTTTTGTTATCTGTTGGCTCTGATTCGCAATACTCTTCGTAAGTCGAATACATATAAGCGGTATCCGTTGCAAACTCAGCAGCGCAAGTATCGACACGCTTATACACTGGGCGTACATTCAATGCTTGGCGATAAGCACGCACAGCATGCTGATCAGTGTCCAATAACTTAGCTAATCGTAGATCTGAGAAGCCTGCACGTTTTAATTGATACAAGGCATCTTTATCTAAATCCGCAATATGCTTACCCTCAAGTGCTACTTCGCGCTTAATCAAATCTTCAATTTGCGCTAAGAACCAAGGGTCAATCTTACTAATATCAAAGATTTCTTCGGCACTTATCCCCACTCTGAATGCATCGCCTACATACCAAATACGCTCAGATCTAGGTGCTCCTAGTTCTTTTTTGATGACATCGATATCCGTTGTCATTGGATCTAGCCCATCAACACCGACCTCAAGTCCACGTAATGCTTTTTGGAAAGACTCTTGGAAGCTACGGCCAATCGCCATCACTTCACCCACAGACTTCATCTGTGTAGTTAAGTGATCATCCGCTTGCGGGAACTTCTCGAATGCAAAGCGTGGAATCTTAGTAACGACGTAATCAATAGATGGCTCAAATGACGCTGGTGTTTGACCACCAGTAATATCATTGCTGAGTTCATCCAAGGTAAAACCAACTGCCAACTTAGCAGCGACTTTTGCAATCGGGAACCCCGTTGCTTTTGAAGCCAATGCAGATGAACGCGACACGCGCGGATTCATCTCAATCACAATCATGCGTCCATCCACTGGGTTAATAGCAAACTGTACGTTTGACCCGCCCGTATCAACACCAATTTCACGCAGCACTGCTAAAGAAGCATCACGTAAGATTTGATATTCTTTATCGGTCAATGTTTGTGCTGGGGCAACGGTAATTGAGTCACCTGTATGCACACCCATTGGGTCTAAGTTTTCAATTGAGCAAATGATGATGCAGTTATCCGCGCTATCACGCACAACCTCCATCTCATACTCTTTCCAACCAAGCATCGACTCTTCAATCAACAACTCGCTGGTTGGAGAAGCTTCTAAGCCACGCTCACAAATCGCAACAAACTCTTCACGATTATAAGCAATACCACCACCGCTACCACCCATCGTAAATGAAGGGCGAATAATCGCCGGGAAGCCAATATTGGCTTGCACTTGTAAAGCTTCTTCCATGCTATGCGCAATCATTGACCGCGCTGATCCCAAACCAATTTTGGTCATGGCTTCTTTGAATTTTTGACGATCTTCCGCTTTATCGATGGCTTCTTTAGAAGCACCAATCATCTCTACATTATATTTTTCAAGCACGCCGTGCTTATCCAAATCTAATGCACAGTTCAGTGCAGTTTGCCCACCCATAGTTGGCAACAAAGCGTCTGGGCGCTCTTTAGCAATAATCTTCTCAACCACATCCCAGCTAATTGGCTCGATGTAAGTTGCATCCGCCATATCGGGGTCGGTCATAATCGTCGCTGGATTCGAGTTCACCAAAATGACACGATAGCCCTCTTCCCGCAATGCTTTACAAGCTTGCGCACCTGAGTAATCGAATTCACATGCTTGCCCGATGACAATCGGGCCCGCGCCAATAATTAAGATGGATTTAATATCTGTACGCTTAGCCATTACTCAGCCTTCCTTTCTTGCATCATGCTAATGAAGCGGTCAAATAAATAACTCATTTCTGTCGGGCCTGGACTTGCCTCAGGATGTCCTTGGAAACTAAATGCTGGCTTATCTGTTAACGCGATACCTTGCAAACTGCCATCAAATAATGAAATATGCGTTATTTTGATATTGGATGGCAATGTAGTCGCATCAACAGAAAAACCATGATTTTGACTAGTGATATAAACACGCTTGTTCTCTACATCTTGCACTGGATGATTAGCGCCGTGATGGCCAAACTTCATTTTCATCGATTTAGCACCGTTAGCTAACGCTAACAATTGATGGCCTAAGCAAATCCCAAAAGTAGGAATTTCTTCTTTTAATAACGTTTGGATTGTCTTAATCGCGTAATCACATGGCTCAGGATCCCCTGGTCCATTCGACAAAAATATACCATCGGGCTGATAACTTAATGCTTCCTCTGCTGTTGCTTGCGCAGGCAATACTGTTAACTTACAACCCCGGGAAACCAACATTCGTAGAATGTTACGTTTTACACCATAGTCAAACGCCACCACATGGTAAGGCTGACTATCAGGGGCAACAGTATATCCGTTTTCCAACTGCCACTCGCCTTCTGCATATCCATAAGCAGACTGGCAGGTCACTTCTTTCGCCAAATCCATTCCAGCTAAACCGGAAAAACCTTTTGCCAACGCTAACGCTTGATCAACATCATCACCAGCTAAGATACAACCAGCTTGCGCACCTTTATCGCGTAGCACACGTGTTAACTGTCGCGTATCAATGTCGGCAATCGCAACAACATTATTCGCTGCCAAATAAGCTGATAGCGATTGTTCGCTACGGAAATTACTGGCTAACAAAGGCAAATCACGAATCACCAAACCTGAAGCACAAATCTTATCCGATTCAACATCTTCAGCGTTTATGCCCGTATTGCCAATGTGAGGATAAGTGAGGGTAACGATTTGTTCGGTATAAGAAGGGTCAGTCAGGATTTCTTGATAACCCGTCATTGACGTATTAAAGACGACTTCACCAACAGTGTGTCCAAAAGCACCAATTGAAGTACCTCGAAACACTGTTCCGTCTGCTAACACTAAGATTGCTGGTGTCGTTTCTACAGGGCGCGTTTGCGGCAATTGTGGCTCCTTCATTTTTTCAGTTTGGTTTTTCGCCCACTTTGTAGCACTGAGTCAACAATGCTGGCGCTAGACATGCAAAACGGGAAAAGTAAAAATACTCTTCCCGTTTCAAGAATTGACGAATTATAGCGGGATTAGACTTTTCTTTCAAGCATATAAAGCTGTTGATTATGGCAATTTTTCAATGTGATTTGCACACATATTGCACCAACCAAAGCCACAAACATATCCCACTGCGTATCCCAAATATCGCCCTGCGTGCCAAGAAAAGCCTCTGCTGCTGTACCCGAGGCAATCGCCACCCACTATTCAATCAATTCGTAACAGGCACTAATGCTTAAACAAATACAAGAAACAATAAAAAACAACCAGGCACCCTGCTTCAATACCTGCCTACGAAGCAAAATCTCACGGGCAATCATGGCTGGGATAAAACCTTGAGAAAAATGAACTATGTGATCGTAATAATTTCGGCTTAAATCAAAAGTGTCCCGCAACCAATTAAATGCAGGCACTTCTGCATAAGTGTAATGATCTCCGATAACGAGAATAGTGGCATGCACTAAAATCAAACTATAAAGCAATGGTGTGAGTGGGGACTTTTTATAACTAAGAAAAAGAACTGGTAATGCAATGAGGGTTGGTGCTACTTCTAAAAACCATGTCAATCGATCAAATAGATTAACAGCAGACCAAATAAAGAAAATGAGGAACACCGCAAACAGTGTAAGGAAAAAATGTGCTGGCTTTTGCTTTAGGAAAGATAGTCGCACTCCCCCTTATTTAAATCAAAGCCTATTTAAAACCTAATACATCCTGCATATCGAAAAGACCTGCTTGCTTGCCTGATAGGAATTTAGCTGCTCTTAGCGCCCCTAACGCGAAGGTTGCACGACTGCTAGCCTTATGTGTAATTTCTACACGCTCACCAGTCCCCGCGTAAATTACTGTATGGTCTCCAACAACGTCGCCACCGCGTAATGTCGCAAATCCAATTTTTCCAGCTTCGCGCTCACCGGTTACGCCTTCACGTGCATAAACTGCGCAGTCTTTTAAATCTTGATCCAAACCCTGCGCCGCAGCTTCACCTAATCTTAATGCAGTACCAGAAGGTGCATCCACTTTATGTCGGTGATGCATTTCCACTACCTCAATATCGTAACCTTCATTAAGCACTTTAGCAGCTTGCTCAACCAAGTTAATCAGCAAAGTCACACCGACACTCATATTTGGTGCAAATACAACGGCATTTTTTTTCGCCGCCACTTCTATTTGCGTTTTTTCTGCTTCAGAAAATCCTGTTGTCCCAATCACCATCTGAACACCAACTTGCTGACAGGTGGCCAAATACTGCATTGCCACCTCAGGCCGAGTAAAGTCAATCAACACATCGGCACCTGTTAATGCAGCTGCCAAGTCGCTAGTGACTTTCACGCCAGATGTTAATCCAAATTGTGCGCCAGCGTCTTGTCCTAGTAAAGCACTGCCTGAACGATCGATTGCTGCATGTAGTGTTAATTCATCATCCGCAAACACACCTTCTAACAGGGCTGCTCCCATGCGCCCAGAGACGCCTGTAATAACTACTTTTTTTTTCATGCTTTATTTATTCTTTTAATGTCCATCAGTTTCAGTCTAAATTAGAAGCCTATTTTTTCCAGTGCACGTTCAAAAAAACCCGGCTCTTCTTGATTTGGAAGTGAATCAGCACTTGGTTCAAGTTTTGGCGGCACTTCACTGGGTTTAGACCTTACTTCAGACTCAACTGCTGGCAATGTTTCTACTACCGGCACTGCTTGCCCTACTCGGCCAGTATCTAATTGTCTCTCCAGTCTAAGCACTGCTCTACGCTCCGAAATGATGCTGCTTGGTATCCGTGTTGGTAATTCTTTTGCAGCCTTTGGCACTTCAACTGTTCTTGGCACACGAGCAATGGGCTTATCTTCATGCGCTTCAACAACTCCCTCTATTTCTTCAGCTGGCTTCACACCAATGAGTTCAGGCTCAGATGTTTTTGCCACAAGCTCAGCCACTGGCCCCATCACAGGTGGTGCTGGGATCTTCACAAGCTCTTTAACTAAATTATCCACTTTCTGCGATACCGATTCACTCTCTGGAGGCGCTGGCACCTTCATTTCTTCAAGTTTAGCTACTTCAACCACAGGTGGTTTTACTAACGCCTCTTTCACTGCTAGTTCATCTTGCATTGCTTTCTGCTTAGCTACGGCTTGCTCGCTACCAGCAGCATCGGCTACTCCAGGTAGTGGTGCAACGGCTTCAACGACAGCTTCTGGAACAGGATCAAGCAACTCATCCTTCATTGGCTCAGGGGACACTGATGCTTTCTCTTGTTCCGCCACCACTTCCAAGCCAACAGCTTCTACAGCTTCAGTTGCAATAACTGGCTCTTCTATCACTTCAATGACAGGCTCATTTTCTGCAGATTCCACAGACTTGATTTCGCTAGCGCTTGTTTTCCCTTCCGCCATCAACGCATCAATATCAGCTCCTTCAGGTACAACATCTCCACGCACACGTGCTAATGATTCACCCTCAAAATCCAAAATCACGCGGCGTTGATTAATGACCTTACCTTGTTTACGTAGCTGATAGAAATAATCCCATCTATCTGAATGAAAGCTATCAATCAATAACGGCGTGCCCATAATGTATTGCACTTGTGACTTAGTCATGCCTGGACGTAACTTGAGCAACATCTCCGATGTCACTACATTACCTTGCTGTATATCCATTTTGTATGACGTAATGGTTGGCATGCTAGCACCGCATCCAACAATGATAATCGCCATGAATAATATGAGATTTTTTTGAAAATTTTGCATAGTTTTACGTTAAAGCAGACAGATGTGAGAATTCTCGTTAATATACCACGATGGAGATTAGCCTAAAACCAAAAATTTTGAGAAATGAGTTGAAACTATGCACGATCAAAAAGATTTAAGAAGCGCTGGGTTAAAAGCTACATTACCAAGATTAAAAATATTAGAGCTATTTGAAAAGAGTGACGACCGCCACCTTTCTGCTGAAGATGTCTATAAGGTACTACTCAACGCAGGTGATGACGTTGGCCTTGCTACCGTATACCGCGTACTCACACAGTTTGAAGATGCAGGACTATTAATTCGCCACCACTTCGAAAGTGGTAAAGCTGTTTTTGAACTCAATCAAGGCGACCATCACGATCATATTGTTTGCGTCAAATGTGGCACGGTTGAAGAATTTTATGATGAGGAAATAGAACGTCGGCAGCAAGAAGCAGCGGAGTCACGCGGCTTTAAAATGCAAGAACACTCATTGATGATTTATGGCGTTTGCGCAAACTGTGCATAGGTGATATTAAGTAACTGACACTAACAAGTCACACTAAAGCGTTCAACGCTAACTATCAAGACTATTGCATTAACCCAATTATTAGGATCACTCGCTAATGACAAGCTTGTCAATTAAAAAACAACCTATTAATCGTTATTTCCACCTTCCCTTAATCCTTGTATTTTCGCTCTCCATCTCGGCATGTGGTATCAATCCTGTTACCAAAAAGAGAGAGTTTCAGTTTGTTTCTCAAGAGAAGGAAATTTTAATTGGCACACAGAATTACTCCCCCACGCGCCAGTCTCAAGGCGGCGATTATATTATTGACCCTGAACTCACCGTTTATGTGCAAGGCATTGGCAACCGTCTAGCCAAGGTTTCTGACCGTCCTGGATTGCCTTATGAATTCATTGTGATTAACGACTCCGCACCTAATGCATGGGCGATGCCAGGCGGTAAGATTGCTTTCAACCGAGGCTTACTTTACGAGTTAGACAGTGAAGCTGAGCTTGCGGCCGTCATGGGACATGAGATTGTTCACGCTGCGGCGCGCCACGGTGCAAAAAGCATGGAACATGGCATTTTCTTACAAGGTGCCATGATTGCTGTTGGCATTGGGGCGCAAAACTCTGACTATGGCAACCTCATTGTTGGCGGCTCACAACTTGGTGCACAACTGCTTTCTAGCAAGTATGGCCGTGATGCAGAAAGCGAATCTGACTTATACGGGATGCAGTACATGAAAAAAGCGGGCTACAATCCTGCTGCTGCTGTCACCCTACAAGAAACCTTTGTTCGCCTAAGTAAAGACCGTAAAAGTAATTTTATTTCAGGTCTGTTTGCCAGCCATCCACCATCACCAGAACGGGTAGCAGCCAACAAAGTCACCTTAGCGAAAATTGGTGCAGGCGGTGAAATGGGTAAAGATACTTATGCCAAAAAAGTAAAACACCTCAAAACAACCAAGAGCGCCTACATCGCTTATGACGAAGGCGTTGC
>JBLIIL010000014.1:0-39083 GCA_047634755.1 Methylophilaceae bacterium | reverse complement strand
ACTTGCAATTTATCTCGACTGAATGCGCTCCGCTTACACTAGCCGACTTTACAAAAGCCAATCAACACTGGTTTGTCTTTAATCAAATGGTGTCTGAATTAGCAAACACTTACTCACAGCTGGCTGACGGGCTGAATAAACTAAGCTGTAACGATGGTCGTATCAAGCTAGACTTATGGATAGGTGATGTCAACGAGACTTTGCCACAAATACAAACAGCAGCAGACGCATGGTTCTTAGATGGTTTTGCGCCTTCAAAAAATTATGACATGTGGTCAGAAAACCTCTTTCAAGAAATCGCACGCCTATCACAAACCGACACCACCTTTTCCACATTCACTAGCGCAGGAAAAGTCAAGCGCAATCTACAAGCAGCTGGATTCAAGGTTAACAAAGTCAAAGGCTTTGGCAGAAAACGTGAAATGCTTATCGGTGCTTACCTTTGAAAAAGTTATCTAACCCCTAAAAGTTACCTAAAAATGGTGACAAAATCATGCTAACATCAGACTTTTTTTCACTACCAAGGTTACCAACGTGCTATCTGTGATGTTACAAATGTCAGTGCTAATTGCCATCGGCATTGCTTGGCAACGCTTTGCACCAGAACACATTCCTGCACTTGCGCATCGCCGCGCATTAACTGACCTTGTTTTTTATATTCTGTTACCTGCCCTAGTACTTGATGTCATGTGGCAAGCCCCACTTAATATCACCTCCATCAAAATCTCCATGACGGCGCTATCCGGCATTTTCATCTCACTATTCTTAATGTGGGCGATTATCAGCCTCTTAAGGATGAGCGGCCTGAACATTAGCAATCCGCAAAAAGGCGCATTATTAATCGCAGGCACCTTTCCAAACTCCACCTACCTTGGCCTACCTGTCACCGCACAAGTATTAGGTGATTGGACACAAGCGACTGTGCTGAAATACGACCTATTCGCCTGCACTCCAATGGTATTAACGGTCGGCGTTCTAATCGCCCATTATTTTGGCGATAACAAATCAGCCATCCACCCGTTCCGCGAATTACTCAAAGTCCCACCACTCTGGGCACTGGCACTCGCTGGCTTATTAAATGTCGCCAACATGCCACAACCTGTCCCTGCACATAGCGCATTAAGCATTTTAGGCGGCGGTGTTGTGCCACTGATGCTGATTGCACTAGGCATGAGCATTCGGTGGGATACAATCAAATTGAAATATTTGCCGCTACTAATGCCTGTTTCGCTAGTATCGTTATTCATCGCACCTTTGGTCGTATGTTATGTTGCATCCGCATTACACGTGCCATCAGACACGTTAACGGTTTCCGTCATCCTAGCCGCTATGCCAACGATGATATTTGGCATTGTATTGTGTGAGCGATATCAACTAGACAGCAGCCTTTATGCCGCTGCTGTCTTTTTAACCACGGTTCTAAGCATCGGTACATTAACGGTTTGGTTTAACTTAACGACATCGCTGTTTTTTTGAAGCCTTGTTTAAAAAGCTGCAAGCAAAGATATTGATAGCTATTTAAAGTGAAGCACCTAGAATAAGTACAGTCTAACTTGGCACTCAACACCTAGGCATCCGTCCCTCAACCACCTCCCCTCCCGCAAGTACAACATGCATACTGCTGAAGTAGATTCCTTTGCGCTCGCAGTCAATGCGATTGAAGGGTTATGCCATCATGGATGACTGCCTTTCGCCATCGAACATGGCAGCAATAGCAACAACAGTGAAAGAAGAATGGTTAGTGCTAAAACGGGCAAAGCCTCATTAAAAAATCAAACGATTCTTCGTGATTACATTGCATGGCTAGATGAAAATGACAGGCAGTCCGGGGTACAAGCTTATTTTAGGCGGATGGAATTGCTCAGGTTAATGCTGAATATGCAGCTATTAATGAATGTGCAGTCACTAGAAACCCATGTTGCGGTTTATCCAGTGGGCAGTGTGTACCAAAACATTTAGACCAATTTAACAATGGCGCAACACCACACCTTTAATAGCGCCAACTGAGCGCCAGTTTATATTTAAATCCAAAGTGGCAAGCCCATCATGGCGGCGCATTGAGGTTGCATTTAGCGGAGAATAAACATATCGACATCCTGCCAAAATCAGTTCGTATTGTACTTTTCTTTTCAGCGAAATTTTGGCACGAAGTGCTTCCAGCGACTCGTGAACGTTCAAGCTTAACAGGCTGGTTTAGAACGCGTGAGCAATCTTTTTTTTAATCGCCATCCATCCACTTGATACTACAGCCAATACTCTGCATTTGCTTTTTTGGCCCTTGCCCTGTATCAGCCACCAACTTCATCGCTTGAAATAAATCACGTGTACTCTCGGGTGTGGCTTCTTTACGGCTTTCATCAAAGCGGCCGCGATATTGCAGCTCACCCTTATTATTGAAACCAAAGAAATCAGGTGTACAAACAGCATCGTAGGCTTTAGCGACGGCTTGCGTAGGGTCGCTTAAATATGGGAACGGAAAATCCATTTCATTGGCAATGCGCTGCATGTTATCGAAGCTATCTTCTGGGTAATCCGTTGAGTCGTTAGATATAATGGCGACTGTATACACACCTAACATTTTCAGTTCAGCCACATCAGCAATGAGCCGAGGCAAGATAGACTTCACATAAGGGCAGTGATTACAAATAAACATCACCAATAGACCATTTTTACCCATGACCATATCGCGCGACAAAGTCGTACCATCAATGTTTTTCAAACTAAAATCTGGCGCCTGCCAGCCAAATTCACACATAGGCGGATGAATGCTCGCCATCACTTACTCCTAAAACAATTTATAATCTTAATACTATCACTTTTTAATACGCAACCACATGCCGAAAAACCGCTTTTATAGCCCAGAACAATTAGCACTCGGTACTATCGTCAAACTGCCAGAATCTGCTGCCATTCACGCTGCACGCGTGTTGCGTATGGTTGAAGGTGACAGCGCTATTTTATTTAATGGTGATGGCTTTGATTATGTTTGCACGCTGACTTCGGTCAAAAAAAGTGCAGTCATTGCACAAGTCACCGATAGCGCTGTGGTCGAAAATGAATCCCCGCTCAACATTACCCTGCTACAGGGCATATCGAGTGGCGACCGTATGGACTATACGATACAAAAAGCAATAGAGCTTGGCGTGAATCATATTCAACCGATTGCGACAGAACGTAGTGTTGTGAAGCTCAATCCAGAACGTGCTGCAAAACGCTTAGCGCATTGGCAAGGTGTCGTGCATTCAGCTTGCGAACAATCTGGTCGAGCAGTTGTGCCACAAATAGCAGCGCAAAAATCACTGAGCCAATGGCTAACCAAAAACCCACAAGAGAACGCAAACCGCATACTGCTCAACCCAGTAGGAGCTAAACGATTAGCTGAACTCACAAACCCAAAGGGTGAAATCCAATTATTAATCGGTGCAGAAGGTGGCTTAAGTCAAAATGAAGTTAGCATCGCTAGCAGCAATGGTTTTCAATCGATTATTTTAGGGCCGCGCGTTTTAAGAACGGAAACTGCCGCCTTAGCCGCAATAGCTAGCATGCATACAGCCTGGGGTGACTTCTAATCAAATTATGTAATTAAAACAAAATACTTAACAATTTTGTAAATATTACATATAATCATTCCTATGATCGGTGAAAAAATAAGAGATTTGCGTAAAGCGCAAACCATGACATTACAGCAGCTCGCATCAGCAACTGACTCTGATGCAGGTAATTTGTCACGTATTGAACGTGGCGAGCTAGGTGTTTCTGAAGCCATGTTACGCAAGGTTGCGCAAGCGCTGGACACGACTCCAGCTAAATTATTTGAAGATGACGTTAGCGAGAATCAGCAGCAGCAAACACCCACATTAACGTTAGATAAAAACAATACTAAAGACTTTGTACATTGGTTTCGTTCTGCCGCGCCTTATATTCATGCGTTTGGCGGACGGACTTTTGTGATTGCTTTTGGTGGTGAGGTGGTGAGTGAGCAGCAGTTTATTGCGCTCTCGCATGATTTAAATCTACTCGCCAGTTTAGAAGTAAGGTTGGTATTGGTGCATGGTGCGCGTCCGCAAATCGAGCAGCGGTTACTCAGAGAACAACTAACTCCCGCTTACCATGAAGGTCTACGCATTACCGATGACGCAGCGATGGAAGCCGTGAAAGAAGCCAATGGTGCGGTGCGTGTCGAAATTGAGGCGCTACTATCGATGGGGATTGCTAACTCACCGATGGCAGGTGCGGACATTCGAGTGGCGAGTGGTAACTTTGTGACGGCTAAACCGTTGGGCGTGATTGATGGCGTGGACTTACAACATACAGGCGAAGTGCGGAAGGTTGATGCCGTCGGCATTCAAAAGCGGTTGGATGATGGCGAGTTGGTTTTATTATCACCGATGGGCTATTCCCCTACTGGCGAAACCTTCAACCTCACATTAGAAGATGTCGCGTCAAGCGCTGCCATTGCTTTACAAGCCGAGAAACTCATCTTCTTAATGGATACTGATAGCGTCAAAAACTTACGCGGTGAAATCCTACGGGAAATGACGGCGCATAAAGCCAAGAACTTGCTTAAAAATGCCAATGAAAATGATGCGCCAAAATATTTCTCAGAAGATATTGAGTATTACTTAAGCGCCGCGGCTAAAGCGAGTGAAGATGGCATTACACGAACGCATTTAATTTCGCGGCATGTGGATGGCGCGATTATTCAAGAACTGTTTACCGCAAGCGGTATCGGCACTATGGTGACGGAGCTGCCATTAGAAACCATGCGCCAAGCGACCATTGATGATGTCGGTGGTATTTTGATGTTGATTGAGCCCTTAGAGAACCAAGGTTTTTTAGTGCGGCGTGGACGTGAACAGATCGAAATGCAAATTCAACATTTTTATGTGATGGAGCATGACAATCGCATCATCGGTTGCGCCTCGCTACACCCTTATATTGAGGATAAAATGGCAGAGCTGGCTTGCTTAGCCATAGACTCGCAATATAGAGGTAGTCGCCGTGGTAACAAGCTGTTTAACTACTGTCAAAAGCAAGCAAAAAAACTGGGCTTTATTCAGCTATTTTGCTTAACCACACGAACTGAGCATTGGTTATTAGAGCGTGGGTTTACCTTGCTAGCACTTGAAAAGCTACCGAAATCCAAACAAACCCTCTACAATTTACAAAGAAAATCCAAAGTGTTTGTGAAAAAACTCTAACTTTTATATACAATCCTTACATTAAAGAAATTAAAGGCATTCAGCATGATTAATGAATCACTAGCAGCCAAAAAAGCCCAGACCATCTCAGAGGCACTGCCTTACATCAAGCGCTTCTTTGGCAAGACCATCGTCATCAAATACGGCGGAAATGCCATGACCGATGAGCACCTCAAGCAATCATTCGCACAAGACGTAGTGATGCTAAAGCTTGTCGGTATGAATCCTGTTGTCGTACATGGTGGTGGCCCACAAATTAATGAGATGTTGGATAGAGTCGGAAAAAAAGGTGAGTTCAAACAAGGCATGCGCGTGACGGACCAAGAAACCATGGACATTGTAAGCATGGTGCTTGGCGGCAAGGTGAACAAAGAAATCGTTAACCTGATTAATCAGCAAGGCGGCAAAGCCGTTGGTTTAACAGGTCAGGATGGCAACTTTATCCATGCGAAAAAATTAATGATGAAAGACATGAACGACGCGTCGAAAATGATTGATGTCGGCCAAGTCGGTGAAATCACCAGCATAGACCCTAGCATCATAAACTTTTTAGATACTGATGACTTTATTCCTGTCGTTGCACCGCTTGGCGTTGGTGGCAATGGTGAAACCTACAACATCAATGCCGATGTCGTCGCTGGGAAACTGGCTGAAGTGCTACACGCAGAGAAGCTCGTATTACTAACCAACACCTCTGGCGTGCTCGATAAAAATGGCGAGTTGCTTACAGGCCTGACGCCAAAAGAAATTGATGCGTTAGTGGCGGATGGCACACTATCAGGCGGCATGCTACCTAAAATCAGTTCAGCGATGAAAGCCGCTCGCAGTGGTGTAAACGCTGTGCATATTATTGATGGTCGTGTCGAACATGCGCTATTACTTGAAGTGCTGACCGATGAAGGTGTGGGTACATTAATTAAAGCTAGTAACTAAGCAATACTTCCGCGCATGTCTAAAGTTTGGATATTTGATTTAGACGATACGCTACACGATGCCTCTACGCATATCTTTCCCGTGATGAAACGCGCCATGACTCAATATATTCAAGATCAGCTTGCTTTGGATGAAAACAAAGCCCATCACCTACGCCAACATTATTGGCAGGTGTATGGCGCAACGCTTAAAGGCTTGATGCGGCATCATGGCACGAACCCACATCACTTCTTGCGTGAAACGCATCAGTTTAAAAACCTAGCGGAACTAGTCGTGCAAACGAAACGACTACGCCACTTGATTAACAGCCTATCGGGCCGTAAAGTGATTTTTACCAATGCGCCACGTGACTATGCACTGCGGGTATTAGATTTACTGAATATCACCGATTTATTTGAATTGGTATTTAGTGTGGAATCAACCAAATTTCATGCAAAACCTTCTGTGCGGGGATTTCAAAGTTTATTAAAAAGCATTAAAGCCAAGCCATCTGATTGCATTATTTTAGAAGATAACCTCGCCGCGTTAATGACCGCAAAACGGCTTGGGATGAAAACGATTTGGATGAGTAAAAAACTCGCCAGACCAAATTTTGTTGATTTTAGATTAAGTAAGGTGTCAGCACTCGCTAACCTTAAGCTATAATGAAATCAACACTTAATAAATTTTATTTCAGGGATTAGTATGGCGGGTGAACGTAAACAACAAATTCTAGAAGCATTAGCGAAAATGCTAGAAAACCCTAAACGTGAAAAAATCACAACTGCTGCATTAGCAGCCAAATTAGCCGTGTCAGAAGCAGCGCTTTATCGTCACTTTGCGACTAAAGCACAAATGTTTGAAGGCCTAATTGAATTTATCGAAACCAGCATTTTTGGCGTCATTAACAAAATCACGACTGAAGAAGAAGATGGTGGCAAACAGATTTTACTCATCGTTAGCATGTTGCTTAGATTTGCCGAAAAAAACCCTGGCATGACGCGCGTACTGATTGGTGATGCCCTGGTGAATGAAAACGAAAGACTACAAGAGCGTATTAACCAGCTGTATGATCGTATCGAAGTATCGCTCAAACAGTGTCTAAAAGTATCCATTGCAGAATCTGGAAAAGAAATACAGCCAGAAAGCCAAGCCAATATGATGTTATGTTTCGTCGTCGGTCGCTGGCATCAGTATGCGAAGAGCGGTTTCAAACGCAAGCCACTAGAATATGTGCAGCAACAATTAGCAAGCATGATTTAAATAACAGTCACTGGCGCTCGCTACAAACTAAGCACGCCACACTCAACGATTAGAACAAGCTTAAAAAGCAACAACATATACTCACTATACATTCGGTTGAATATGTTAAAATCGCTGACTTCATTTTTAGCTGCAAGGTTAACAGTGCCCCAATTTAAACCATCTTAATTGAGAATTCATCAACCATGGAATTACAAGCAAATATTAAATCATCTACCCGATTTCTATTATTAGAAGGCGTTCATCAAAATGCCGTCGACACGCTTAGCAACGCTGGCTTTGAAAATATTGAATGTATTACGCATGCCTTAGACGAAGCCGAATTAATTGAAAAAATTAAAGACGCGCGTTTTGTAGGAATTCGTTCAAGAACACAATTAACCAAAAAAGTATTAGATGCGGCTGAACGGCTCACAGCTATCGGCTGTTTCTGCATTGGTACTAACCAAGTCGATTTAGACGCGGCGCGCGAAAAAGGCATTCCAGTCTTTAACGCCCCGTACTCAAACACACGTTCAGTTGCTGAACTTGTGATTGGTCAATTGATTCTATTACTACGTGGGATCCCTGCTAAAAGCAAACAAGTGCACAAAGGTAGCTGGCCGAAAAGCGCTAAAAACTCTAACGAAGCCCGTGGCAAAATCTTAGGCATCGTCGGTTACGGCAGCATTGGTTCACAGCTGTCAGTATTAGCTGAAAGTCTAGGCATGCAAGTGATTTACTATGATGCGATTACTAAATTACCTTTAGGCAACGCAAGACAAGTTGGCACCATGGAAGAGCTGCTACGTACAGCGGACGTGGTGACATTACATGTCCCAGAGCTACCATCAACTAAAAACATGATGGCAAAACCTGAGTTCGAGCAAATGAAGGAAAGTTCTATCTTCATCAATGCCGCTCGTGGTACTTGTGTACAAATTGAAGACTTAGCTGAAGTGATTGAAAACGGCAAACTACGTGGCGCAGCCATTGACGTATTCCCAACCGAGCCAAAATCAAATGCTGAGCCTTTAGACTCACCATTACGTGGTTTTGATAATGTGATTCTAACGCCGCACATTGGTGGTTCAACAGCTGAAGCACAAGCGAACATCGGTTTAGAAGTCGGCGATAAATTCGTACAATACGCGAATAGCGGAACAACGGAATCAGCGGTTAACTTCCCTAATATCGCAATGCCACAACAAGCGAATACACATCGTTTACTACATATCCACCATAACAAACCGGGTGTTTTATCTAAGATTAACCAACTGTTTGCAGCAGAAAATATTAACGTCCTCGCGCAAAGCTTAATGACTAGTAGCGATATTGGTTACTTGGTAATGGATGTTGCCAATGCAGATTCACAACAAGCATTTAATCAGTTGGATAAAGTTGAAGGTACGATTCGTTTGAGATTGCTTTACTAATTTCAAACTTTCTCTCTGGCAAAAAAGCCTTGCAATTTGCAAGGCTTTTTTTATGCTCAAAACAACATAGAATATTATAAAGAGACCTATGCACGACACAGTTAAATATTCGCGCTTTGGTCAATTTTTATTTTTAAAAATTAAACGCGCTTATTCTTGAGTCTTTTTCTCTTAATACCGTCTTTATTTAGCGTATTCCTGCCAATAACAGGGCAATTTCATCCCAATTACTAGCATTAAAAAAACATACCATGATAATTAGAAAAGAGGGTGATGAGTTAATCACTGGCACCCTTAATTTTATATCAAAAGAAACGAGCCCTGATGCAATGTCAGTTCCCATAGTTGTTCGTAGCAAACCAAAGAAGTAGTTCAACGTTGACCATTTAACGCTACTTCCAACCCTTCAACTTACTAGTCTTACCAATCCCAGGATTAAAGGTGTTAGTTGGATCTAGCTTACGATAGAAGGTTTTAAGCACATCTTTAGCAGCGTACTCATGTCCCACATTATGCTCGGCTGGATATTCTGCGCCTCGTGCATCGAATGAGTCGAGTATCTTCTGTTTCAAGGCTTTGGCATCTACGCCTTTTTTCAGTACATAGTTTTGATGCATGACGTGGCAGAACAAATGTCCGTAGTAGAATTTAGCCTCAATTAAATCATCAATCTCTTTTGGTAATTCTTCAAACCATTTTTCTTCGTTACGGCGCAAGGCGATATCAACTGTCACCATTGAGCCGACAGCGTCACCTTTAAGTACTTTGTAACGGCCAATGGCACCACCAGCCACAAAGCGATGTAGAATGGCTTTCTTGCCTTCTTCTTGGGTGCATTCGAAATGGTTACCTTCGTGCGCTTTAAAGAACTCGCTTAAATAAGCACGCGCTTCTGCTATGCCTTCACCACTCATTTCTAGAATCCAGTGATGTTGGTATTGTTTGTGGTATTCATCCATGCGTTTAGGCAAGTGATTGGGCATCAAATAGCTTATCCATTGCATGATGGCTTCTGATAATTTATTCGGCAGGAATGCAAAGTTACTGGCAATGCGGTCTACTGTGCGCTTGATGCCAAACAATTTAGGGATGAATTTAGAACCTAATTTGTCAATCACTACAAAAGTATCTTTGCCATACTTTTCGCTCACCGCATAACAATCACGGTGCAAATACTCACCTGAAACAGGAAGCGTTTTAAACTGAGTGAGAATATTGCGACGCATGGTTTCCAGTACTTGGTCATCATTCGTGCCAATATAAAAGACTTGCTGCTTTTCAATCGGGTAGGTATCCACACGTACAGCAAACACAGCCAACTTTCCCGCACAGCCAGCAGATTCATGCAGACGGCGACCGTCGTTATTAAAACGAGCCGGCGTATCAGCATCCACTTCACGCACGCGTTCGTGATAGATATTGTCTGAGGCGAGTTTATTGGGATATTGAATATCAGCTTGCTTGTATTTTTGTTCTTGTAAGTTGGTTAGGATTTCTTCTGGCGTGTTACCAAGATGAATGCCTAAGTTATTCACCAAGCTCAACTCACCATTAGCGCCAATTTGTGCGAACAATGATAGCTCGGTATAGGCTGGGCCACGTCGCACCAATGCACCACCAGAGTTATTACAGACACCGCCAACAATGGAGGCGCCAATACAAGAAGAACCAATGACAGAATGCGGCTCGCGTCCGTAAGGCTTTAAGGTTTCTTCTAAACCAAATAAAGTACTGCCCGGCAAGCCGATAATTTGCTTAGCATCATCAATCAGTTGAATTTGATCGATACGCATGGTGTTCACAATCACAATCGGGCGATCATAATCATTACCGTCAGGCGTTGAACCGCCTGTTAAACCAGTATTCGCCGCTTGCATAATAATAGCGACACCTACTTTTTCACAGGCTTGCAGTACTTTCCAAATTTCAACTAAATTAGCTGGACGCGCAACGGCCAGTGCATCACCCGACCCAAATCGAAAGCCTTTACTGTAAGGTTCCATTTTTGCGGTACTTGTAATGGTATACGATGCGCCAACGATGGCTTTCAGTTCGTTAATTAAGGCTATCTTGGGATTATGTTCAGACATGTTATCTCGGTATTTTTAGTGCCAATGTAGTCGATTTAGTAATCGGAAAAATTTTGAGTGTATCTATGAAAGAATGTTCACTCAAAAAAATAGATAATTATAGCATGTGGGTCACACCTTAAAAATACTTAGCTGGTGTGGCAGCAACATCAATTGCATATCAAAACACCAGTAAAGGCGTTACAATCTAACCATGCAATTATCATCTACCTCTAGGTATAAAAAAGCTTTGTTTACAGCTCTGCTGCTTACCATCATTGCAATATTTGGCTACACTCGATTCATCCAGCTAGAAACACCTAATGTGACCTTCACAACAATTAAAGGTGAAGTTTTCAATATGGCATCACTTAGAGGCAAAGTCGTACTGGTTAACTTTTGGGCAACAGATTGTAAAAGCTGTGTTGCGGAAATGCCCGAACTCATACAAACCTACGAACAATACCAAAGCAAAGGATTGGAAATCATAGCTGTTGCAATGTCATATGACCCTCCTGCTCAAGTTGTCTCTTATACTAAACAAAAAAGCTTACCCTTCCCAGTGATGCATGATAGCTATGGCGATATCTCACGCCAATTTGGCAGCGTTAATGTAACGCCGACGGCTTATCTGTACAATAAGGAAGGTAAACGTATACAACGTGCTATTGGCACACTGAATTTTGAGAAACTACGTACATTTTTAGATAAGGAATTAAGCTAATGTTGTGGGTTAAAGCATTTCATATTATTTTTGTCACCAGTTGGTTTGCTGGCTTATTTTACTTGCCTCGCATATTTGTTAATCACGCTATGGAAACCAATCCAGAGGCCATTCAACGCTTAACACTCATGGAGCAAAAGCTTTATCGCTTTATGATTCCTTTAGCCTTATTAGCATTGGGCTTCGGCTTGTGGCTATGGTTGGGTTATGGCATCACTGGCAAATGGATGCATCCAAAACTCACTTTGGTACTTGGCTTAATTGTTTACCATTGGTATTGCGGTAAAATCATGCGTAATTTTCAAGCTGGGAAAAACCAACGTACACACCTCTGGTTTCGCTGGTTCAATGAACTGCCTGTCATCGCATTAACAGCTATTGTTATCCTGGTGGTCGTCAAACCTTTTTAAACGATAAGCGCCATGGATATTCTCAATTCAAACTGGCTAGTACAAATGCTCACGAAAGCAGAAAAATCGCCGCAAGTGCGACTGCTAAGACTGTTTGATATCTTAGATGATTGGACTGAGGCGCCTGGTATTAGTGAGCAATGCAAAACAGTCGAGCCATCTGATGCGGTGGCATTAAAAGCATACTTAAGTTTAGAGGCAGCAAAAGCCGGTGCTGCATTACCAGAAATGCTCGCAACTCAGCTACACATGATGGCTATCTCAGCGATGCAAGAAAAATTAATCGGACACAACCAAGAGGCATTAGGGCATGCTAAAAGCGCAGCAGAAGCACTCATTACGGCACAAACAAAAAAAGAGTTCCATATTGCCAGATCGTCAGTTGAGGCAATTGTTGCTAGCTTTATTGGGGCATTAATCATTGGCGGTGGTTTATTTTTTCTTTACAAACCCTCACTGGATCCAGCGCCTAAAATGACGGCTGTAACACAAGAATCAGCATTTAAGCCAACGGCCTCATTCGCTTCACCGCAAAGCACGTCTGCACTCATTAAACAAATTGAACAAATGCGAAGTGGCAACTGCCGCTTACTAGAAGCAATTCAGCTACCAGATGCGTACAAATCAGTTTATTTCAAAAATATTATACTTGGTCAAATCAGCATAGACCCCAAAGAGCAAAAGCTGGTAAGAGAATTACTTAGCAAAATTCGTTGCTCTTTCACACCGATGCTCATGAAGAAGTCTACATAAATGTATGTGGTACTAAATGACCAGATAATATTAAAAAGCTAGCTTATCAAGCTAGCTTTTTTAATATGTAAAAATGTTTACTTTGATATTTTTTTAAATTATCTAAACCACCGTGGTACACAGCATGGATGCTTATCATTGCCGTTTCATCATCATGCTATTTTGCTGGTTTTTGATAAATCCTTGCGTTTGAAATTACCTTTCCAAATAACTTCCGAGCCTGTCGCTGTTGGCAATATTGAATGGTTGAAGCAGAAACACTAACAGGCAGCACACCTTGATTAATGAGATAAGAATATGCATTCAGTGCTGACGTGTATGCCGTTAATGTTGCTTTAGTTTGACCGCCATGTTGTAACGTTAATAAGCGCACTACACCCTTTTCGTTATTGGTTCCACTGACAATCTAAGTTTTTGCTACGGCTGAATGCCATATCCTAAATCACCAAAATTATTTACTTTCCCCCATACCTGATATGCTGGCGCATTAATCGCCACCCTCTGAACAACACTTGTATTATTAGCACTTGCTGCTGTACCACCATTGTTCGCACAAGCTGTTAGTGTAATTACATCTAGCAACATTGTTAGATTTGTTAATGTACTCCATAATTAATGACAATATATACTATACCGTTCTGTATGCTTCATTAAAGCTATAACAGGATATTCATAAGTAAAATCATTAGTTAATTAAAGATAAAATCACAATTATTGACATGTCTGTATACCATATAACAAAAAATAAACACTCATGGTATACTCATTTAAATGAGTGTGTTAAAAGACAAAATACTAAATACTGCAACCGATTTATTCCAAACCCGTGGTATTAACTCTACGGGTGTAGATACAATTGTTGCCGTTGCTGGTACAACCAAGATGACACTTTATAAGCACTTTCACACAAAAGAAGGGCTTATTCTTGAAGTACTCAATAAGAGTCAGCAGGACTTTCAAAATTGGCTAGATGACAAATTAAGCAGCAATAGCAAAGCCCCTGCAGATAAAATCAGACAACTATTTGATTTTATTGAGGAGTGGGTTACTTCACCAAGCTTTCTAGGCATGGGCTTTATTAAAGCGTCAGCAGAGTTCCCTAATGAAGAAAATCCAATCCACCAATTATCCTCCAAGCAATCACACGAGTTTAGACAATACATTGGTAAACTAGCCTGTGAAGCCAATATTAAAGATGCTAATGGCTTAGCCTTGCAGTTGTCATTGCTTTTTGAAGGTGCTGTGCAAGCAGAGCAAATGAAACGCGGCTCTGGTGCGATTAAATATGCTAAGAAAGCGGCTAAATTATTGATAGATGGTGCGGTTAATCAATAAGCATTAACTACCGATTTCTAGTTTTAACTTGCAAGAACACCCCTCGCTAAAAGATAATGTTGTTTTAACTCAATTCAACACCCAATCTTATGCAAACACTTATCTGTGGTTCCATCGCTTTTGACACCATTATGGTGTTCCAAGATCAATTTAAAAATCATATCCTACCGGATCAAATTCACAAGCTTAGCGTTGCGTTTTTCGTCCCAGAAATGCGTAAAGAGTTTGGCGGTACTGCAGGCAATATTGCTTACAACCTACAATTACTTGAAGGTGAGCCTCTCATTATGGCAACCGTTGGGGAAGATTTCGGCAACTACCAAACTTGGATGGAAGAAAATAAATTATCGAATCAACATATTAAAACGATTCCAAATACATTTACTGCACAAGCCTTTATCACAACCGATTTAGACGACAATCAAATCACCGCTTTCCATCCTGGTGCGATGATGGAATCGCATCAAAATAGCATCAATGATGCAAAAGATATTGATGTGGCAATTATTGCGCCTGATGGTCGTGATGGTATGTTCCAGCATGCAAAAGAATGTTTTGATGCCAAGATTCCATTTATGTTTGATCCAGGCCAAGGCTTACCGATGTTTAATGGTGAGGAGCTCATGCATTTTATCGATATGGCAACCTACTTAGCAGTGAACGATTATGAGGCACAAGTACTACAAGATAAAACAGGCTTAACTTTGGACCAAATAGCAGTAAAAGTAGATTCACTTATCGTTACACTGGGCGCTGAAGGCTCGCATATTTATGCAGATGGTCAACGTCATGTGATTCCAAGTGTTAAACCTACTGCTGTGGTTGATCCAACTGGCTGTGGTGATGCTTATCGTGCAGGCTTGTTGTATGGCATTGTAAGGAAATGGGACTGGCCTACTTGCGGCAGGCTAGCTGCGACAATGGGCTCCATTAAAATTGCTAGCCGTGGCGGCCAAAATCACAAACCAAGCCGTGAAAATATTGAGTCCATTTATAGTCAAGCGCTCATTAAAGAAGAAACTAATAAATCACAAACGACCTAAATATTTAAATTCTAAACTGTTTGAATTGACAGTAGAAATCATGATATTTCCAACATTTATTATTATTGCGGCCTTATCCATATTGTTGGCATCGTGTGCCAGCTCTAACTCTGGTAGTGTTTATTCACGCGATGATGCACTTAAAGTACAGGCGGTTAGAACAGGTGTCGCTGAAAGCGTACGCACCGTCCTACTTGAGGGCACTAAATCACCGATAGGTACTGCTTGGTGGCGCAATCGGCGGTGTTGCTGGTAGCTCTAGCGGTCGCGGAAGCAGGATTGGTGCCGTGATTGGCGCTCTTGCTGGCGGCATTGCTGGCGCAGCTATAGAAGAAGGCGTTACACGTAAAGATGCATTAGAAATCACGATAAAACCCAGTGGTGGCGGCCTTGTCGCAATTGTACAAGAAGCTGATGAACAATTTAATCCTGGCGATAGTGTACGCATCGTAGAAGGCAATGGCACATCTCGTGTCACCCATTATACGCATCACATATTTAAAGTTCAGCGCCTTCATAAAACCGTCATTTAATTTTAATCTTAGTTTCATCTCAATCTCATACCATCTCTTCTAATCAAAGGAGAGATGACTGATGATTCAAAAACAAGTATTAAGCGCACTAAAAGCAGCACCTAGCCAACAAATAACGCAAAGCCAACCAGGTTTAAAAGTTTCTTTAGCAAGAAATCCCAGTGAAGTAAAAGAAGCTCAACGCTTACGTTATAAAGTATTTGCTGAAGAAATGGGCGCTCAAATAGCGAACAATAATGGTTTAGACATTGATGGCTTCGATGCTTATTGTGATCACCTGCTTGTCCGCGACACTAACACACAGCAAGTTATCGGCACTTATCGCATATTAACGCCAAAACAAGCCAATGAAGCAGGTGGTTACTATTCATCTGGTGAATTTGATTTAAGCCGCATCAATCACTTACTGGATAATACGGTTGAAGTCGGCCGTGCTTGTGTCCATCAAAACTACCGCAATGGCGCTACCATCACAATGCTGTGGGGTGGTCTAGCTAAATACATGCAAACACTTGGCTACGAACATATGATTGGCTGTGCCAGCATCCCAATGAATGATGGTGGTCATGCTGCGGCATCACTGTATACGCAATTAAAAGAGAATTACTTATGTTCAGTAGAGTATCGCGTTTTCCCTCATGTATATTTACCAATAGAGTCACTCAATACGAATGCAAAGGCGATGTGTCCCCCATTGATTAAAGGTTATTTGCGCTTAGGTGCCAAAATCTGCGGTGAGCCAGCATGGGATAGCGGTTTCAATACTGCCGATATACTGGTAATGTTAACGTTATCTGAAATGAACAAAAGATATGCCTCGCACTTCTTAAAATAAAATTGCAACAAACCAACCTATTCACACGTAGCTATCGTATCTTTCGCGTATTCATCCATGTATTAATTGGCATATCGATTATAGCCACTACTTGGCCTTTTATTAGCGCAAAAACTAGGACAACCCTCACCAAGTGGTGGTGCAATGCCTTATTAAACTGCTTCAATATTCAACTCATAACGACTGGAAAGTTACCCGAAGGTAACCTATCCAATAGTATGTTTCTAGCCAACCACATTTCTTGGGCTGACATCTATGCACTAAATAGCATTATCCCATTGCAATTTATCGCCAAATCCGACATTAATAACTGGCCAGTATTGGGCTACCTTGTTAGAAAGTCAGGTACGATTTTCATCGATAGAAGTAGTCGAAAAGATGCTGCACGCATTGTTGAAACGACTGTTAATAACCTTGTTGCTGGCAGTAACGTTGGCTTTTTTCCCGAAGGCACAACGACAGATGGCACAGAGTTGGCTCGCTTTAAAAGTAGCATTGTACAGGCCGCTATTAACGCCAACACCCCACTCCATCCTATCGCCATACGCTACCCTCTCCCAAATGGCGGCATCAACACGGCTATGGCATACGCTGGAGAAACCACAATGGGAGAATCGATGATGAATGTGTTAAAGCAGAAAGCACCGGTGGTGGAGTTACACTTCTTAACGCCAATCAGCCCTAAAGCAGGTAATAGGCAAGCCCTGACACAAGCAGTATTTGAAAGCATTTCTGCGCAGCTGAAGCTTTAACATGATAGGTATTTGATTTAGTTTAGTTAGGCTGATCTTTTTTCTTCGAATTCACTTGTGTCATTTGTTTAGTTTCCAAACACATCGCCGTTAACTGCCCACCCCATAAACAACCCGTATCTAGTGCATAAACATGTTCATGTTGATACAAACCCAATGCCGACCAGTGACCAACAATCATCTGCTGATTTTTAGATGCGCGATTAGGTAAATCAAACCAGGGTACCAACCCTTCTGGCACTTCGCCTAACTGTCCTTTAAAGTCAAAGTCGAGTGCGCCGTCATGCTTACAAACTCGCATCCGCGTCATTGCATTGGTAATGGCACGTAATCGGTCATAACCCGTTAAATCATCATGCCAAACATTAGGTGAGTTCCCATACATATTAGCTAAGAAGTCGATGTAAGCATCGCTCTGTAATGCCGCTTCCACCTCTTTAGCATAAGCCAAAGCCACGCTTAGTTGCCATTGTGGCAATAGCCCTGCATGCACCATGACATAGTCGTGACTCGCCACCATCAAGGGCTGATGGCGCAACCAAGTTAATAACACATCAGCATCTGGCGCATCAAAGATAGGCTGCAAGGTATCACTATGGTTTAATTTTCGAATGCCATGTGCGATTGCTATCGCATGCAGGTCATGATTACCCAAAACCATGTTGACATTATCTTGATGACGATAACACCACCTTAAGACTTCCAATGACCCACTACCGCGATTAACGATATCACCAACCAGCCACAACGTATCCGTTTCAAGATTAAACTCTATGCGCTTCAATAACGCTTGAAACGCATGGTAACAACCCTGAATATCCCCTATTGCATAAGTCGCCATTCGCGCACCTTCAATGAGGATTTAGTGGCTTAATACTCTGTGTCTTCAGGTGCCGCAGCTTCTGGCGCTTTAAAATCAGCCCCAGCTTGGTTCGCCATATAAGCAACAGCTTTAGCCATTTCATTGTCAGTCAAATCAGCATTACCTCCACGCGCAGGCATCAAACGAATGCCTGCAATCGCATTTTTGGTTAGTGTCTCATAACCTTGTGCAATACGCGCAGACCAAGCGCTAGAATCACCAAGTATAGGTGAGTTCATTAGGCCTGTTCCATGACATGCCGCACAGGATTGATTAACAACTTTTTCCCCGCTTTTTTCCACTTTTGGCCCATCACTTACTGAAGCAAGCTCAATCTGTGCCAAAGGTGCGATATTTTCAACGACGGCTGTTCTATCAACAACAGCCGCTTCTTTCGTCGCCACTTCAGGTGATTTCGTAATGGTATAAATAACAAAAATTGGGGCAATAATACCACCCAATAAAATAATCGTTTTTTGTACTAGACTGACACTCTGTGTCGCCGCCGCATTGTTACTCATCTTGTTAAAACCCATCGTTAAATTGAATGAAATAATTATACCAGTAACTTAAAGTGCATCAACACTAGCTTTAACACCTGGCACAGACAATCAGCACCGCCTTTGATATAATCCGCCACATGCGCCTGTAGCTCAGCTGGATAGAGTACCAGTTTCCGAAACTGGGGGTCACAGGTTCGATTCCTGTCAGGCGCACCAAACAACAACCCAAAGCTACTCTGTAAAAAGCCCTGCTATATCGTCCGATAGCAGGTCTTTTTACAGAGTACGACGATCTAATTAAAGCGGTAGTATTGTCCAGTAATGGTCAATCACCAAAGCGAGGAATAACAGCATTAAGTACAGAATAGAATACTTGAATGTGCTTTGTGCTAGTTCATCCGAATAGGTTTTATACAACTTGATGGCATAGCCCATAAAGATAGCATCCAGTATGAGGACAAAAACCAAATAGATAATGCCACTCATTCGCATAGCAAAAGGAATCAATGTGACGGCGACTAAGATAATGGTGTAGAGCAAAATGTGTAATCTTGTATACATTTCACCATGTGTTACTGGCAACATTGGCAAACCTGATTTTGCATATTCTTCACGACGATAAAGAGCTAATGCCCAGAAGTGCGGTGGTGTCCAAGCGAAGATAATCAATACCAGTATCCATGCCTCTGCTGAAACCACACCTGTTACTGCAGCCCAACCTAGCGCTGGCGGCATAGCGCCAGATAAGCCACCAATCACGATATTCAGTGGTGTTGCTGGCTTAAGAAAGACGGTATACACCACGGCATAACCTAGAAATGTCGCAAAAGTAAGCCACATGGTGAGTGGATTGACAAAGAAATACAAAATAGACAAACCAACTAGCGCGACGATGGTGGCAAAAATAAAGGTTTGTTTAGAGTTAATTTGTCCTGTGGGTAGCGGACGGCCTCTTGTTCTCGCCATTTTCGCATCAATTTTTTGCTCGACTAAATGATTGAAGGCAGCCGCAGCACCTGATGCCATTGCAATACCGACAGTCGCCGCTAACAAGATGTTCCATGGCACCATGCCGGGCGTTGCCAAGAACATACCAATGATTGCCGTAAAGACAATCAGGGCGGTGACACGTGGTTTACATAGGGCAAGAAAGCTATTTAAATTTGCCTTCGTTCCCAATGGGTTCATTCCTGTTGCTGCACTCATTCAATAACCTTTTTAATTGTTTGGGTAAAAAACCCAACGCACGTGTGCGTTATTCTGTAATTTTGGAGTTTATCATAATCACGGTCATCAAGAGCATTGCGGCGACCATGTTATGCCCCACTGCTAGCACTGTTGGTAAGTACAACAACAAGTTAGCAATACCCAAACCGATTTGAACAATTAGTAAAATTAACATGATGCTTGCAAAGCCTCTTAGCTGTGCTTGTTTCATTAATCTTAAGCCTAGCAAGCCCAAGTATATAAAGGTGATTAATGCGCCCACACGGTGGATCCACTGAATAGCAACATAGGCTGACAAACCTAACGGTTCGCCTTCTAAGTTTTCACCGAGTTCGCGGAACCAATGAAAGGCATTAGCAAAGTCCATCGTAGGAATCCATTCGCCATGGCAAGTTGGAAAATCGGTACAAGCTAATGCTGCATAATTAGTACTGGTCCAACCACCTAAAAATATCTGCCCAATAAGCACTAGAATAGCTAACCGCACAAAGAGGCGCGTCTTGCCTAATAATAAAAAATTGGCTGAACTAACACCCCAGTGTCTGTGGGTAATCCAAGTAAGGATGGCTAACGTTGTCATTCCGCCCATTAAATGCATGGTGACGATGGCTGGCTGTAATAACATGGTGACTGTCCACATCCCTAACATTGCTTGAATACCAACAATGCCGAGTAATGCGGTTGGCAACCATGGTGTGACTTTAATGCTTTTTCGTTCGTGCCATGCTTGCACAAAAAGGGCCAATACAAACAAACCTAATATCCCCGCCAAATAGCGATGCACCATTTCTTTCCATGCCTTTGCATGTTCTACAGGTGAATCTGGATAAATAGCATGTGCGTCGGATAATGCATCAGCACTTTGCGGCACGGTTAACGTCCCATAACAACCTGGCCAATCAGGGCAACCTAAACCAGCATCAGACAAGCGTACATAAGCACCTAAAACTACTACACACAGCGTTAATATAGTCAAAAGCAATGTTAAACTTTTAAATGAAACAAATTTGTTCACAAATAGGACAAAAGATATTACGATAGCAATTGATAGCAAGATTTCAGCCAACATAAACTAGCCTCCCCAAGAATTTTTCAACAAGCGCATCACATCACTACGCAGTTCTTTTGACTCCACATCTGGATAATGCATCATGAGATTATTGAGCGGGTCAACCAAGTAAATACTGCCCTGAGGTGCTACTTGCTCAAACGTTGCAATAAACTGCTCTTGCGATGCTTCTTCAACCGTTAATACAATTAATTGAGGAAACTTTTCCTGTAGCTGGCTAATCTTTTCAGCATCGAATGTATTTTTCAATATCAGTATGCGTTGTACACGATGCTTTTCTTTATTTAATGATCGCTGCACCCTGTTTAACTTATCGACATTCTGTTCACAGGCTTTGTTACAGCCAGCTTCCGCCACCATGACGATGTTCCAAATTTTGCTCCATTGCTCTCCGGAAAATCTAACGTCTTTCGCATCATTAAATGTTGGGATTTCCAGTGCAACAACAGGAGTAATCAGGTGGCCAAAACTTTTGCCACTAGGTCTAATATCTAATAGATGTAAAGTGAGTGCTATTGTAAATGGCAACACAAATACGAGCACCAATAACAGAAACATCTTTTTACCTTTTGATGCTTTAACATCAGCAAGATTCTGATTACTCATTCTCTTTATTTCCTTTTTTCAATTGTTTTAAATTTAAGACGATATAGATAACAAAAAAAGTAAATGCAAACCCAAACCACTGATATGCATATCCCAAATGTAAGGTAATACGATTTTTCGGCACTGGCCACTCACGTACAAACCCACCCGCAGCATTACTGGGCGCCAAACGCACCATATAAGGCTTTACCTTAAATGGCACTAATGATTGATAGCGCGGCATATCAATATGTTGCCAGAGCGATATCCACGGAGCATTAACATCATGTTCTGCTTCTAAGGTAAATACTTTATCTAGTGGAAAAAACAAGTCCCCAACAAACGTATACTCTCCTGCTGGGGTTTCATAAACAGGGGCCTCTCTGTTTAGGTTACCTTCAATCCACCCTCGGTTAACCATCACATACGCTTCCTCACCAACAACTTTTACAGGGGTAACAATTTGATAGCCAGCTTTAGTATTGTGTATGCGATTATCAAGTAATATTTCATACTCAGGCATATAAGTGCCTTTAAATGTAACACGTTTATAACGCCACTGACTATCATCACTGATGTCAGCAGACAATTGAACAGGGGGCTTTTCTAATCCTTGGTCAATTTGACCTTGTGCGACGATACGTTCTTGCGCTTTATCATATTGCCAAAAACCCAAACGAATACATAACGCCATCACCAACAAGGTGGCAACCGTCATAAACGGCTTAGGTTTAAACAGGTATTTTCTCATCAATCATCACTTAATTTAGTTTAGATCACGCATCATCATTGCAAACACTCAGTACAAATCGCATAATGGCATAAAAACTATTTGGAGATTCGTCATGTTGTTCAAAATTATTGTCATTGGTATGTTACTGCTAATTGGTTATAGCTTATTTTCAGCCCTATTTCACATGATGAAAGGTAATAAACATGATACCAAAATGGTTAAGTCTTTAACTTGGCGTGTTGGACTTTCAATCTTCTTATTTTTACTGTTAATGCTTGGTTTCTATACTGGCGTGATTGTCAGAAACTAAAGCTGTAAAGCCTATAATCAATTAATTATTTTCTGCAGCTTTATCATCTACTTTGTAAAAAGCATAAGATAACGTAACGGTATTAATGCTTTTGGGCAAATCTGGACTAATGTAATAACGGATTGGCATATCTTTTACTTCACCTGGTTGCAATGTCTGGTTACTAAAACAAAAACACTCAATCTTCTTAAAATGTAATGCCGCCACTTCAGGCACAACACTCGGCACTGCAGTACCAACAATGGCCTTGCCCCCATTATTTCTCGCAGTATATGATGTGAGAGTGATTTCACCTGGGTGGACTTGCATGCTACTTTGGTTTGATTCAAAGCTCCAGTCTAAACCCGGCATTGTTTGGCCCGTAAATAAAATAGTTACTTCTCGTGATTTATCTACCGTTATGACTTTTGAAATATCAGTAGCCGTTATATCAGCTTTACCATTAATACCAATAACCTTGCACACAACGTCGTATAAAGGCGCAAGTGCAAAGCCAAAGGCAAGACCTGCCGCAACAACAACAACTAACTTAATCGCTAAGCTTTTATTATTAGCTTTTATAATACTATTGGCAGACATTAATGCGTACCTGCACCTAAGTAAAACGATGTAATAAAGAAGATGATGGCAAGAATACCAATCGTCCAACCAATCGATTTATTATTTCGGTCACGTTTTTTTTCGTCTATCATTATTTATCCCTTTCCAATTTAATCTTACAACTTATGTTAATCCAGAGTATCACTTGTTATAGACCTCTGATATAACAGATACGTTCTTTACACGCTTCAATAAAAAATAACGCCAGAGGAATTAACCTAGTGGCGCTATTTTATCTGATGCTAGCTTATAGCCAGTAAACAAATACAAACAAGAATAACCAAACCACGTCAACAAAGTGCCAGTACCATGCAACAGCTTCGAAACCAAAGTGATCTTTAGAACTAAAGTGGCCCTTCATCACCCTAAAAAGAATAATCAATAACATGATAGTACCCATTGTGACATGTAAACCATGGAAACCCGTTAACATATAAAATGTGGACCCGTAAATGCCTGAATCCATCGTAAATGCCGCTTCAGCATACTCATGCATTTGTAAGTATAGGAATATAGCACCTAATGCAACGGTTAAACCTAATCCAATAATTGTCTGCTTACGATTGTCCTTCATTAAACCCCAGTGTGCGTAAGTTAATGTCGCACCAGAGACTAATAAAATCATTGTATTAATTGCTGGCAATCCCCATGGCCCCATGGACTCAAGTGCTTGCGTAGCAGCAGGCCCAGAACTTGGCCATGTGCCAGCAAAGTCCGGCCACACCAAGGTTGATTGACTAAGCCACTTTAATGCAATTGTACGGATATAGAGCAGTGCACCAAAAAAACCTGCAAAGAACATGACTTCTGAGAAAATGAACCAGCCCATGCCCCAACGGAAAGAGCTATCTACTTGCTTGTTATAAAAACCTGACATACTTTCTTTAATTACCTCAGCGAACCAGCCAAATAATAAATAAGCAAAGATTAAGCCGCCTGCTATCAATGTATAAGTACCAGAGGCAATATTATTCAATTGCATGGCAAAACCACCCGCCATTAAGAATAATGATATTGAAGCTATTAACGGCCATAGCGATGGTGCTGGCAGGTAATAGTTATTTGTATTCTGACTCATTTTATCTTCCTATTTCTATATCAATTTATCTCTAACCGTTAGTTTTACTTAACTGTAGGAGGTGTTTCAAATGTATGGAATGGCGCTGGAGATGGTACTGTCCACTCAAGACCCTCTACTGCTTCCCATGGGTTATCACCTGCTGGCTTACCACCACGAATTGTTTTCACAACAATGTACAAGAACAATAATTGACTTACACCCAATGCAAATGCACCGATTGATGAAATCATATTGAACTGAGCAAATTGCAACGCGTAATCTGGAATACGTCGTGGCATACCTGATAAGCCTGTAAAGTGCATTGGGAAGAATGTAATGTTAAATGCAATCGTTGTTAACCAAAAGTGTACTTTACCTAATGATTCGTCATACATGAAGCCTGTCCACTTAGGTATCCAGTAATACACTGCCCCCATAATCGCCATGGCAGCACCTGAGAACAATACATAATGGAAGTGAGCAACGACATAATAAGTATCTTGCAACTGAATGTCGACTGGCACTATCGCCAACACTAAGCCACTGAAACCACCAAGGGTAAATAACAATACAACAGCAACTGAGAACAACATTGGCGTTTCAAAAGTCAATGACCCTTTCCACATCGTGGCAATCCAGTTAAACACTTTGACACCTGTAGGAACGGAAATTAACATCGTGCTGTACATAAAGAACAACTGGCCAGCAACAGGCATACCTGTTGTGAACATATGGTGAGCCCACACAACGAATGATAGTAGAGCAATCGCTGATGTCGCATATACCATAGACGCGTAACCAAATAATGGCTTACGAGCAAACGTTGGGATAATGGTAGAAATCAAACCAAACGCAGGTAAAATCATAATATACACTTCTGGGTGACCAAAGAACCAGAATACATGTTGGAACAACACGGGGTCACCACCACCAGCAGCATCAAAGAATGCAGTCCCGAAATGACGGTCTGTTAATAACATTGTTAATGCACCTGCTAATACTGGCATTGAAGCAATAAGCAAGAATGCAGTAATTAACCATGTCCATACAAACATTGGCATTTTCATTAACGACATGCCAGGAGCACGCATATTTAAGATGGTTGTAATAATGTTAATAGAGCCAACAATGGAAGAAATACCTAAGATATGTAAAGCAAGGATAGTCATATCAACAGCCATCGATGGATTCTGTATAGATAAGGGAGGATACATTGTCCAACCACCAGCAACTGCACCACCTGGTACGAATATAGAAGCCATCAACAAGATGGCTGCTGGGATCATTAACCAGAAACTCATATTATTTAATCTTGGGAAAGCTAAATCTGAAGTCCCAATCATCAGCGGAATCATCCAGTTAGCAAAACCAACGAAAGCAGGCATAATCGCACCGAAAATCATGATTAAACCATGCAATGTTGTTAGTCTATTAAAGTTCTCTGGCTCCATAAATTGCAGCCCCGGCTGAAAAAGTTCAGCTCGAATGCCTAATGCTAAAGCACCAGCAAAAAAGAACATAAAGAGACTGAACCACAGGTACATCGTACCAATATCTTTATGATTAGTTGATGCAACCCAGCGCATGACGCCAGTAGGATGCCCATGATCTTCATGATGTGTTGCAATTGTTGTACTCATCAGTTTCTCCTAAAAACTAAAGCTTATTTCTAATTATTGCTAATAAATTTAAATTCGGTTTAAGGCTTATCGTGCAGCTTTTACTGCAGAAGGTTGAATAAAGTCACCAGTGCTGTTACCTAAAGCATTACGTTCGTAAGCAATCACTGCGGCAATATCCGTATCATTCAGCACATCTTTCCATGCTGGCATGATGCTCTTACCATTTAAGATAATAGCTAGATGTCCTTCAAGTGGGCCTGTTACTACCGCACTACCTGTCATTGCTGGGAATGCTGGAGGAATACCTGCACCCGTTGCGCCATGACAGACTGAACAATTCTTGCTATAAACAGCTTCACCTTGAGCGATTAAATCAACTTTAGTCCACTCTTTATCAGCACCAGCATCCGCAGCCGCAGCCGCATCTTTTTGTGCAGATAACCAAGCATCATAATCAGCTTGCTCTTTCACTTCTACAACAATCGGCATGAACCCGTGAGCTTTACCACATAGCTCAGCACACTGTCCGCGGTATGTACCTATTTTATCAGCTCTAAACCATGTTTCTCTTACAAAACCTGGAATTGCATCTTGTTTTATGCCAAATGCTGGTATCCACCATGCGTGGATCACATCAGATGCCGTTAATAAAATCTTAACTTTCTTACCAACAGGCACGACAAGAGGATTATCTACTTCCAATAAATAGTTCTCGCCTTTTTCAGCTTTATTGTGCACTTGGTCTTGCGGTGTTGATAAGGTGCTGACGAACTTAACGTCTTGATCAAGATAATCATAAGCCCACTTCCACTGAGAGCCTGTCACCTTGATGCTCATATCAGCAGCACTGGTATCTTTCATTGCAATAATTGTTTTTGTGGCTGGATATGCCATACTCGCGAGAATAATCACTGGAATAACTGTCCAGATCACTTCTAGCAAATGATTCTCATGAAATTGAACGGCTTTATGTCCTACTGACTTACGATGTTTAAAGATTGAATAAAACATCAAGCCAAAAACGACAATAAAAATGCCAATACAGACCCATAAAATCAGCATATGCAAGTCATAAACCTGACCGGCTACCTCTGTTGCTGGAGCTCTTAAATTTAATGCATACGCTGCATAAGAATTGACGGCAAACATTGATAAAAATGCTGCGCCGGAAGAGAAAATTGTTCTCTTGATCATAACTGAATACACCCTAAAAAATGTGAACAACTTAATAATGACAAAACCAGTAACTCCCTCACCAAATATACCGCTGCGGGATTTTACTGATAACTAACACGCCAACTACTGACTGCGTGTTTTATTATTGATAAAACTAATATGAATTTACATCGAAAAAATAATATGAATTTACATCGAAAAACTAAATCAGCTAAATCCAAAATGTTCATAAATTTAGCATACTCATTTGTGCTTATCAAGAAATATGTAACAAAATAGTTACATATTTTTGAATCCCTCTAAGTAAACCACTTGAAGGGCTGTGTCTGGTGCCGGGAGGGGGAATCGAACCCCCACGTTGTCACCAACGCGGGATTTTGAATCCCGTGCGTCTACCAATTCCGCCATCCCGGCTTATTCGAATTATACATTCCTGTATAATTGTAACGACACAATTATAGCAAGCTCTTTGTTAATTGCGAAAGCATAATTTACCAAAACATCATTTTTCGAAACCCCAGATGCAAACTAAAGACTTCGACTTCCATTTACCAGACCACTTAATCGCACAACACCCAGCGTTACAACGTAATGCTAGCCGGCTATTACAGTTAAACGCTCAAACAGGGCATTTAATCGATAGCCACTTTTTAGATTTACCTAATACCTTATCTAAAGATGACTTGTTAATCTTCAATGATACGCGTGTGATTAAAGCGCGCCTGTTTGGTCATAAAGCAACAGGTGGCGCTGTTGAGGTCATGATAGAGCGTGTTTTAAACGATCATGAGGCTCACGCGCTGATACGCGCCTCGCGCTCACCTAAGGTCGGTAGCACTGTCATCTTAGACAATGCCGTTGAAGTTAAAATCACAGGCCGTGATGACGATTTGTTTCATCTTAAATTTCTATCTGAAACACCCGTATTAGACTTACTTGAAACGCATGGCAAATTACCATTACCGCCATATATTACCCATGGCGCAGATAGTACCGATGAAACACGTTATCAAACCGTTTATGCCAAGCATGCAGGTGCTGTAGCAGCACCGACAGCTGGCTTACATTTTGATGAAGCGATGTTTGAACAGCTAAAACAACAAGGCATTCAAATCGCTTATATTACGCTGCATGTCGGTGCAGGGACGTTCCAACCCGTTAAGGTAGACAATGTCGCTGATCATAAAATGCATAGTGAGGTTTACCATGTTCCAGATGAAACCGTTGCACTGATTAAAAGCACGCATGCAGCATGCAGAAAAGTCACTGCTGTAGGAACGACAGTATTACGTGCATTAGAAAGTGCGGCACAATCTGGGCAGCTAACAGCAGGTAAGCAAGAGACGAGTATTTTCATTACACCAGGCTATACATTTAAAGTAGTTGATCGATTACTCACCAACTTTCACCTACCCAAAAGTACACTACTCATGTTAGTGTCTGCCTTTGCTGGATTTGACAATATAAAGCATGCCTATCAGTACGCCATCGAAAACGAGTATCGATTTTTTAGTTATGGTGATGCTATGTTATTAGAGAAACAAGCTTAACGGTAGTTAGATTGAACAAACAGGCCAATAGTGTGACTAAGCTCTACAACACGGTCTAAGACATAACGATTTGCAACATTACAATAATCAATGGAAGTTCAAAGATGATCCAATTAAACATGCATCAACTTAAAGCAAAGGCTAGCGTTACATTTGCAGGCGCCTTCTTTGCATCAACATTACAAGCGGCAGTTTTACCAGAAGCCAAATTGGCTATAAAAATACCAATGGTAAAAGCGCCAACATCACGTCCAATGACAGTCGCCTACCACCCTGCTCTCATGCATTACTACGTAGCTGATGGTGGGTTAGCGCCAATGGGTAGCGAATGGTCTGCTCCCATGTCCAAATCACAAGTACATGCATTTGATGACAAGGGAGAATACGTCAACTCCGCTGAGCCAGGTTATGACAACCGTTCAATTTATTACAATGCCAATACAAGCAATATAGAAACCATTACCTACAATATCTCCAGTGAATTTGGCTTTGCTCCCAATACAGGGATGTACGCATTAGAGATGTCTAAAACTGGCAAAATTGAAGACTCATCCAAAGAAATCATGCAATTCCACTCTGCCTTTGGAGATGCGTTTACCATGCCATCTTATGATGCAGAAAATGATCGTTATTTTGCTAAACAAAAGCGCAGCAATATAGTGCGCATTGTGACCCAGAAAGATGAAACCCCCATTGGAGAGATTACTTTAGACATCGCCGCAGCCGGCGCAAAGTTTGATGATATTAGCGATAGCTTTGTGGCATATACAGGGTCTAAAGGGGAAGAATTAGCATTGCTAGATTTAGACCACAAAGCATTTTTAGTGTTTGATTTAACAGGGAAGTTTGTCGCTAAGAGCGCCATCCCTAAAGGAATTAAATTGCGTGCAAAAAACTATTACAACGGCCTAGGCTATACGAATAATATGTTTTTCTTATACTATGAAAAAGGAAGTGAATTTGGTACTTACCACGGTTATCAAATTATTAAATAACAGCTTTCAATAGACCATAAAAAGCCGCGCTATTGCGCGGCTTTTTACTTCAAGAAGAATTACTTGCCTAACATACCAGCAAGCTTGCCTGAAGCCACACCAAACAAAGCACCAATCACTGTTGAAATAATAACCAACAATACTGGGTTTGATAAATCTGCTGCCATAGCGTTACTAGCAGTATGTCCTGTCAATGCCAAACCTGCCGCCGCAGCAAAACCATATACATTTGCTGGCACAACTGAAAGTAGGCTGACACTTGACGCTGCAACTAATGGAAACACAGTTGCTGCAATAATAACAGGCGTTGCTAGTACTCCTAAGCCAGATAATACTCCACCACTAACCAAAGCCAATGCAACTCCAGCCATTACTGCACCAAAAGCCATTCCAGCGATTGTTTTTTGTAGTGCTGCATTATCACCGCCTGTATGGAAATAACATCCCCAAGCAATAAAACCAACCCAGACGACTAAAGCCATTTCTGCTAATGGGTTTAATGCTAAAAATGCCCATACACCACCTAGTACTGCAATACTTACTGCTAATGCGATTAACTTTGACATCATTAAATCTCCCTGATAAATTACTTCTTAATAAAAAAATAATATTACGAGACTACTGCCGATTGATTTTGGTTTCTTAGAAAGTACACCAATTCAAATCAAAGCGACAATGCATGGTATGCCTATTTTGGTGCAATGTGCAACTTTTTTATTGTTAATGCGCTTAACGGTGCGGCTTTAATACTACAATGATATCGACTAACTATTGACCGATAAATTTATAATTATTACTGTAATTCATATACTTACGATGATTTGAAATGACTAGATTTGGGAATTTAGACTTACCTAAACTACCGTTATATCGGCCCAGCGCTCGGAACAGATTTCCGTGCTCAATGTCTAAATAATGCCTTAAAATAGTGCAGCCATATCGCAAATTTAGGCGTAAATCAAACAAATTATGATCAGGCCTTCCGATGGTTTTGGCCCAAAATGGCATCACCTGCATATAGCCACGTGCGCCGACGCGAGACACAGCATATTTGTTAAATGCGCTCTCCACCTGTATCAAACTTAAGACTAATTGAGGGTCTAAGCCCGCACGAGTGGCTTCATACTGAACAGATATGAGAAAGTCTTCACGATCAGATTTGTCAGGTATCCGTTTTTGTAAACGTTGCGACATTTCCGCCAACCAAGCCTGCCCTTCTTCTGGATTAGCAAACACCAGCCTAGGTGCAGGCGCATCACTCAATGATTTCTGCATAACCGCTTTAACACTATTAGAAAGGGCCTCTTCGCTTTGCCCGTCCGCATAAAGTTGTATAGCCAATAGCAATAAGCTAACAAAAAAGAATGACTTAACTAGAAATTAGCTCAATTTAGCTGTGTCAAAATATGTTGTTTAATCTCAGATAATCTAACGTTCTGCGCGTCTGTTTGTTGACGTGACTTATATTCAACCACCTCATCAGCCAAACCACGCTCACCAATCACAACGCGATGTGGAATACCCATTAAATCACTCTCAGCAAACATCACGCCTGGGCGCTCAATACGATCATCTAACAGTACATCAACACCCGCTTGCAGTAAGTCTTGATAAAGCGCATTAGCCGCTTCTTTAACAGCATCGCTCTTATGAAAGCCAATTGGGCAAATTACAATGGTAAATGGCGCCATACTGAGTGGGAAAACAATACCTTTTTCATCACTGCATTGCTCAATCGCCGCACCAACAATACGTGACACGCCAATACCATAACAACCCATTTCCATGAATTGGCTTTTGCCGTTTTCATCCAAATACGTTGCATCCATGGCCTCTGAATACTTAGACCCTAACTGGAAAATATGTCCGACTTCAATACCACGACACAAAGCAAGTATACCTTTTCCGTCCGGGCTCGCGTCACCTTCAACCACATCACGAATATCCGCCACAGCACTTGGCTCAGGCAAGTCACGTCCAAAGTTAACACCACTTAAATGGAATTTAGGCTTATTTGCACCGCACACAAAATCACTCATCAGCGCGACCGTTTTATCAGCCACGACTCTAACATTATCAGCAACACAAACAGGGCCAATGAAGCCAGGTGGGCAATTATTCAGATGCTCACGGATTTCAGCTTCTACAGCGAATCTAAAATCTCTACAACCATCTACTTTTGTGAGCTTCACTTCACTCAGGTGATGATCGCCACGTAACAAAGCCAAACAGAAAGACTCATTACCTTCACCATCTTTCAGCATCAAAGCAATTGCTTTAACCGTGCGTTCAACACTCATGTCTAATAACTTAGCTACATCTTCACAAGCGGTTTGCTTGGGTGTATCAACATCTCGCATGGTTTTCGTTGCTTCAGCGCGCATACCGCTGACAACAGCTTCAGCCATTTCTACGTTGGCCGCATAATCAGAGCCATCACAGTAAGCCAAACCATCTTCACCGCTGTCTGCCAGCACATGAAACTCTTGCGAGCCATCACCACCAATCGCACCAGAGTCTGCTTTTACTGCACGAAACTTCAAGCCTAATCTGGTGAAAATATTGGTATAAGCTTGATGCATCTGTTGATACGTATCTTCCAAACTCTCATGATTGGTATGGAAAGAGTAAGCATCTTTCATCAAGAATTCACGTGCGCGCATTACACCAAAACGTGGGCGAATTTCATCACGGAATTTAGTTTGTACCTGGTAAAAAGTAAGCGGCAGCTGTTTATAGCTATTAATTTCTTTACGCACGATATCGGTAATCACTTCCTCATGCGTAGGGCCGAAACAAAACTCACGTTCATGTCTATCTTGAATCTTCAACATCTGCGGACCAAACACAGCCCAACGGCCTGTTTCTTCCCATAACTCTCTTGGCTGTACTGCTGGCATTAACAACTCCAGCGCACCAGCTTTATTCATTTCTTCGCGCACAATCGCTTCAACTTTTCTCAGCACACGCAAACCTAACGGCATCCAGTTATATAAGCCGCTACCGAGTTTTTTAATTAAACCAGCACGCACCATCAACTGATGACTCATCAGTACCGCATCGCTTGGTGCTTCTTTTTGGGTGGAGATAAAAAATTGTGAGCTACGCATAATCTTACCAATCATTGAATGAGGTGGGATTTTAGCGCGAAATGCAGTTTAAGTCAGCTAATAGCTGGTGCTAAGTTGATGATTAATCACGCCCTCTTGGCTTGCCGACAGGACTCTCTTCAGGCTGAAGATTAGCTTCCCATACTTTAAACGGCACAATCGCCCGTTATCGTAAAACCAACTATCTACGGCAAATCGTTCTCCCGTGGCTATTTCTCGCATCACTACAGTCGTATGCGGCCAACCCGCAAAGAAAAATTACTGGTGCGCATATCTTCGATTGCATGCAATGTTAAATAGCCAGCATGCTTTAATAAGCGGAAATAACTAGTTGCATTAATGGCTTCATCATTGCAGTCTTGCTGCCCAGAGTAAGCGGAATTATCAAAAGTGCCCACTCTGTCGGCACTTTTGCCGACTTTGTCATCAACAGTCGCTTCTAGCAAGCCAATAGCTTTAACACCGCGTTCTCGTTCATCTTCTGGGCTATTAATAGGCTCTAAAATATGACAACTGGCTGCCAATCGGCATCACTCAATACAGCCTTCAATACATTTGCACAGCCACCGGCTTGGCAGATTTCTAATTCATTGCGCTGGAGTATTTGACGATAAACGCGCTGAATATCATCAAACGCGGCAAATACTGATTATGCAAAACACAGTACAGCTGCACTTAGGGCTGCATTAAAGAATAGGCGGCTTATCTGGCAGTTCATTTTTTAGCGTTGTACGCTACGTTTACTTTTGTTTTTAATACTCTTAACTGGAAAGTGTGCTTCCAATGCCTCATTGACTTCTGCAAGGCCTTGTAACACACTCGCTTCAAATCACCGCGCCTAAATAGCACTTCAATTTCATGACAAATCACATCCCACCGATCATAACCAATCGGCTTATCAATGCCGCGATCAGCAACAATTTCCACATCTCTATCGGCTAATAATAAGTAAATTAATACGCCGTTATTACGCTCTGTATCCCATATATTTAAATGCGAAAATAATTCGATTGCACGTACTCTTGGGCTTTTCTATGAAAGTATTTCAAAGGGGTGCAACCCTGCCTTAATAACAAAGCGTATTTCGCCTGTATGTTTGGCTTCACTCTCCGTAATAGCGGCTTCTATATTTTGTAAAGCCTGTTCAGAAAAATGATGCTTCACCTGCTAAGGGTTGCTGATCAAATGTCTAAAAAATCTTGCTATCGTTTTAAACATCACCAACTCCCTGACGCGCCGCCGCCGCCAAAACCACCACCTCCGAAGCCACCACGACCTAGGCCGCCACCTCATGGATAACCACCGAAGCCACCGCCTCGATTAGCCATCATCATGGTGAAAAAGAAAGCAATAACACCGAGTATGCCAGCACCAAATAAAGACAATCCAATAAAAAAGACAATACTGCCCACCAAACCGCCGTTTAATGTACTGCCAAAAAAGTTACCAAAAATGCTTTTTAAAAAAATACCAGAAATCATGCCGCCAAGTAGTAACATGGATAACAAATCTTCTACCTAACTCGCACCAATATTCTTTTTACTAGGGGCAGGCAATGGCTCACAATCAATCAAACCAATTATCTGATCCGTTGCAGCAGCGATACCACCAGCAAAGTCACCTTGTTTAAACTTAGGCGTCAACGTCTTTTTAATAATACGCTTAGCATACAAGTCAGATATCGCACCCTCCAACCCATAACCAACTTCAATGCGCATTTTCCGATTATCTATAGCAATCAATACCAGCACGCCATCATCGGCACTCTTGCAGCCCACCTTCTACTCATCAACCACACGTATCGAATATTGCTCGATTTCATCTGGTTGCGTCATAGGCGCAAGCAACACCGCAATTTGACTACCTTTAGCTTCCTCAAATATTTTCAACTTAGCTTCAAGAGCGGCTTGCTTGGACTCAGATAAGGTTTGAGTTAAATCAACCACACGTGCCATAAAAGCTGGCACTTCAACCATGGCGGCAAAAGCGCTTACTTTAAAGTGAGACTTCACTTGATAAATAATAGATTACGTTACGCTTAAAACTCAACCACAGTCGGTGCTAAGATTTCCGCTCCATTTTCAACGGTAAACGATGGCTTAAGATCATAGCCCATCACCATTGCTATTAAGTTCGTTGGAAAGCTACGCACCACAATGTTGTAGTCTTTAATCGTTTAAATAAAGCGATTACGCGCGACTGTGATGCGATTTTCTGTACCTCCTAATTGTGCCTGCAAATCCCTAAAGCCTTGATCAGCTTTCAGGTCAGGATAATTTTCTGCCCCTAATATCAAGCGTGATAAAGCACTACTCATTTGGCCTTAAGCCACTTCGAATTTAGCTATCGCTGCCGGATCGTTTAATAGCTCAAGCGTCATTTGAATACCACCGACACTGGCACGCGCCTTGGTGACTTCAGTAAACATTTCCTTTTCCTGCTCTGCATAACCTTTAACGGTTTTCACTAAGCTTGGGATTAAGTCAGCACTGCGTTGGTATTGATTCAACATTTCTGACCAGCTCGCTTTCGCTTCTTCATCTAAGGATTGAAACTGGTTATAGCCACAACCTGTCAGCACCAACATTGAAATAACTAAGATAGCCTTAAATAGGTTTTTCACTTTTCTTCCCTTTTGAAAAAAAACAAATGTTCATAAATAGTTATATTACATATCTCAGCATATAGTGATGCTTACTATTTTTACAAGTTAGCAATTGTAAACTTTGCCAAACACAAATCTTCCCAAGCGTTTGATTTGTCTGCTAAATTCTCTAACAGCGCCTCTGGAGAATAAGTCACAATCAATGGAGTATCATTCAGCTCATGCGGATAGCCGCGCAACGCTGCTAACGAATCCGTTGCCGTTAATAACTGCTGCGCCTCCGCTTCACCCATGACAACAATCACTTTACTTGCGAATTGAGTCAATGCAGCTGCATCAGCCTGCTCGACATTTTGTCCAACTTTAACAGCAACCGCTTTCATTATGTTTTGCAGGAGAGCCTCTGCTTCTCCACTCTGTTGCTGCTGCAGCACAAATAGCCATTGCGCATCGTCGCTGACAATACATCTAAACGCAACAGATGGTAATGCCGCTTCTGACACTGCCGGCTCGCTAATGACTGATGGTGCTGGCTTTTGCTCAACCACGTTCAGCTCAGGCTCAGGGGACGCCACTTTTGTTATTGGCAATACTGCTGAAACCTCTGCTATTGGCGCGACTTCTGCTGTCGCTTCTTCTGATGCTTTGATAGTAGGTGCCCGCAACTGCCATACTGGCAGCAATTCTAACTCGCGTAGTATATCGTCTTGATTCATCCGCTCATTATAGCGCCACCTTCATGATCACCGCATCTTCTCGTCTATTTTCGGAAGAGTAATAACCACGGCGCACATTCACCTCAACAAAGCTTGCGCGTTCATACAAAGCAATCGCCGCCGCATTACTGGCTCTCACTTCTAAAAAAATCATCGCAGCACCCAGTGTTATCGCATGCTCCATCATGTGCGCTATTAATAGGCGCCCTAATCCTTGTTGTTGATAAGGTGCTGCTACACTAATATTCAGCAACTCCGCTTCATCTAATACTATCGACATCAGTGAGTAGCCAACAATTTCATCTTGCCGCGTCAGTACCCATGCGGCATAACCTGATTTAAGCGAATCGTTAAAATTTCCGCGCGTCCATGGATGCAAATAAATCGTCGGCTCAATCACCATCACTGCATCTAAATCATTTTCTAGCATCGGCCTAAACTGACAATTAGGGTTCAACACACTACTCACAAACGCAAACCTTGTTCACGCTCTTTAGATGTCAGCGCCACGCGGTTGCGAATATAAATAGGCTTCGCTTCACTCGCTGGCAACGCTTCATCATGTTCAAATGCAGGTGTTGCTAGTGTCAAAATCGCTTCAGCCATAGGCGTCATCTCAGGTAACGTGCTCGCCACTTGATTCGCATATTGCGTATGCAAAGCTTCGCTATGCACGTTCCAAGCCGTACCCACGCCAACCCAACCATCGCCATCGACTGCTGGCACTAAGTCTGGTTTATAAACGCCTGCCGTATGCACTTCTTTCCATTGGTCACTTTCTCGCACAAAGACGGAATGATAGGCTTCACCCATACGTGCATCTGAGGCCGCAATCACGCGTTCTGCACCGCTCGCCTCAGCCAATGCCATCAGCACATTCACACCCACTACTGGCAAATTCGCGCCAAAAGCCAAGCCCTGCGCCACACCACAAGCAATGCGAACTCCCGTAAAAGAGCCGGGCCCTGCGCCAAATGCAATGCCATCCAAATCAGTTAGCGCAAGCTGTGCGTGTTCCAACAAGGTTCGTATTTGCGGTAAAATTAATTGTGAAGCCGTTTGTCCGGCCTTTAAATCGATTTTATACGCCTGCTGTTCTGTGCGCAACGCAATTGACAAAAACTCGGTTGATGCATCAAAAGCTAATAATTTCATAAGCGTTATTTTGACATTAAAATGAAATGGGCGCTCAACATAATCGCTGCTAAGTCAAGCTTACTCATGTCCAATTCGACCACGTAAAGCTTTCACGCGCCCACGTTGCGCTTTGCTTTCTAATCTGCGTTTTTTAGAGCCATAAGTCGGTCGCGTGGCACGCCGTTTGGGAAGCACATGATTGGCGGCGTTCACAATATCATGTAGCCGTTTAATCGCATCACGTTTATTCGCCTCTTGCGTCCGAAACTGCTGCGCTTTAATCACCAGCACACCTTCCGTCGTAATGCGTTTATCCTTACTGTCTAATAAACGTCTTTTGAGCCAATCACTTAAGCTTGATGCATGGATATCAAAACGCAAATGAATCGCACTAGACACTTTATTCACATTTTGACCGCCAGCCCCTTGGGCGCGAATGGCTGTTAGTTGGTAGTCAATATCACGAATAGTTAACACAATTAATTCAGCTCGCTAAAAAACGCTTCCACATCTGCTAATACTTTTGTACGTCTAAACGGCGGTAAGCTTTGCCAAATGCGTTTGCCGTAAGATTTGGCAATCAAGCGCGGATCACAAATCATCAGTACGCCTCTATCCGTTTCATCTCGAATTAAGCGGCCTGCACCCTGTTTTAGCGTAATCACTGAATAAGGCAATTGATACTCCATAAAGGCATTTTTACCTTCAGTATTCAGTTGGTCAATCCGTGCTGAAAGCACAGGATCATCTGGCGGTGCGAATGGGAGCTTGTCGATAATAACGGCACTTAAGGCTTCGCCGCGCACATCGACACCTTCCCAAAAACTTTGGGAACCGACTAGCACGGCATTACCATGAGTACGGAAACGGTCTAACAATTCGGTTCGTGTGCTGTCGCCTTGCAATAGTATTGGGTATTCCATACCATTCAATGCAAACGCATCTTTTAGTAGTGTATGAATTTGACGCATGGCGCGCAGTGATGTACATAAAACAAAAGCACGACCTTGGCTGGCTTGTATCACTGGCAATGCGGCTTTAGCGACTGCCTCGGTATAATCTGGGCTATTCGGGTCTGGCATACCAGTTGGCGCATAGAGTAAGGCTTGCTGCTCATAATTAAATGGGCTTTGTAGGTAAAGCGTCTCTGCTCCAGCTAAACCCATTTGCGACTGATAATGACTAAAGTCACTTTTAACCGCCAAGGTGGCTGAGGTAAATATCCACGCACGTGGTTCTGCATTGAGTTGTTTACCGAATCCTTCGGCCACACTGAGCGGCGTTGCATGTAATTGTACCGATTGCGTAAATACTTCTACCCAACGTACTAAATTACTATTTTCGGCTTTATGCCAACTGCTGAGTTGTATTAAAAATTCCTCACCACGCTGCCAACACTTTCCCAACATGGGATCACGTGCCGCTTGGCTTTCTAACACTTTAGTTAGTGCAGCCAATTGTTCCTGTATCTGACTATATGCTTCTTCAAAACCTTTTAGCACTAATGCTTTTTTGACTGGCATGCGCGCGCCTTCATAAGCGAAAATCAATCTAAAGTCTTTCAACGCTTTTTCTAATGGCGGTACGGCTTCACTTAAGGCAATACAGTCTTTTGCTAAGGTTAAATAAGCGGAGGTGCTATCGCGACAAAGCTCTAATACTTGATTGGTCGACACATTCTCACCAAAGAACAAACCAGCCACATCTGGCAGTTGGTGCGCTTCATCGAAAATCACCGTGTTGGCGCTAGGCAATAGCTCTGTCACACCTTCATCACGCAACATCACATCAGCAAAAAACAAATGGTGATTCACGACAACGATATCTGCCGCCAGCGCTTTTTTACGCGCCTCCATCACAAAGCACTCTTTATAATAATGACAATCTTGACCTAAACAGTTATCTCGAGTGGAGGTGACATTTGACCAAATCATGGCATTTTCTGGCACGTCAGTTAACTCAGCCTTATCACCTGTTT